>JBJKPA010000342.1:0-6867 GCA_046706905.1 Gemmatimonadaceae bacterium | reverse complement strand
CCTCGAGTCCTACTTCGCCGAAGCCCGCGCCGTGGTCGCCGAGCGGATCGCCGCCCTGCCGGCCCGCGACCGGCGCGCCGTGGAGCGCGCCATGCGCCTCGTGCTCCCCCTCGTCGCCCCCCCGCCCACACCCGCCGAGGACGCCTGACGGTGGATCGCCAGCACGGCAAGTGGGTCATCGCCGGCACGGTGATGATCGGGAACATCATGGCGGTGCTCGACACGAGCATCGTCAACGTCGCGCTCCCCGACATGGCCGGAAACCTCGGCGCCACGATCGAGGAGATCACGTGGGTCGTGACCGGCTACATCCTGGCCAACGTCCTCGTGATGCCGATCGTCGGCATGCTCAGCGCACGCTACGGGCGCAAGCGCCTCTACATGCTGTCCATCGCCGTGTTCACGGCGGCGTCCATGATGTGCGGCATGGCGCACTCCCTGCCCATCCTGGTGCTCTACCGCATCGTGCAGGGCATGGCCGGCGGCATCCTGATCACGGTGCCGCAGGCCGTGCTGCGCGAGAGCTTCCCGCTCGCCGAGCAGGGGCTGGCGATGGGCGTGTACGGGATGGGCGTGGTACTGGCCCCCGCGATCGGCCCCACCCTCGGCGGCTGGCTCACCGATCAGCATTCCTGGCCCTGGGTGTTCTTCATCAACGTGCCGATCGGGCTCGTCAACCTGATCATGGTGCAGCGCGTGCTGTCCGATCCGCCGTACCTCGAGCGCCGCAAGGACGCGATCGACTACACGGGCCTCGGCTTCATGATCGTGGGACTGGGCGCGCTCCAGCTCATGCTCGAGGAGGGCGAGCGCGACGACTGGTTCCAGTCCACGTTCATCGTGCGGCTGGCCGTCATCGCCGCGATCGGCATGATCCTCTTCCTCTGGCGCGAGATGCGGGCGGAGCGCCCGGCGGTGAACCTGCGCATCCTCCGCGATCCCACGTTCAGCGCCGCCACCCTCATGGGCGGCATGATGGGCGCCGGGCTGAGCGGGAGCCTGTTCATTCTCCCGCTCTTCCTGGAACGGCTGCTCGGCTACAACGCGATGGACGCCGGCATCGCGCTGATGCCGCGCAGCCTGGCGATGCTGGTGCTGATGCCGATCGCGGGCCGGTCGTACAACCGGCTGGGCCCCCGGCTCATGGTGGCGATCGGCATCGGATTCATCATCTCGGGCTACTGGCAGCTCGGGCACATGACGACGCAGACCGGGATCTGGGATCTCGTGCTGCCCCAGGTCTGCACGGGAAGCGGATTCAGCTTCCTGTTCGCGGCGCTGAGCACCGCGGCGCTGTCGCGCATCCCGAAGTCGAAGATGACCGCGGCCACCGGGCTCTACAACGTGGTGCGCCAGGTGATGGGGAGCATCGGGATCGCCGTAGTGGCCACGATGCTCACCCACGGGGAGTCGCGCTACTACTCGATGCTGGCCGAGGAGACGGGGACGCCGCTCGCGCAGCGCTGGCTGGCCGGCGTCGTGGCCTCGATGCAGCACCTCGGCGCGAGCCTCGACCTGGCCGAGCAGCGCGCCATGGCCGTGCTCGGGGTGCGGGTGAGCCGGCAGGCCACGGTGCTGTCGTACAACCACATCTTCATCGTCGTGGCGGCGGCGTTCCTGGTCATCGTGCCGCTGATCCTGCTCCTGCCGGCCACGGTGGACCACAGCGAGCCGGTGGAGATCGGCGCCGAGTAGCGGCGCTCAGGCCGTCAGCATCTTCCGCGCGAGATTGAGCACGGCCTGCGCCGCGCGCTGGCGCACCTCCTGCCGGTCGCCCCACGAGTGGAGCAGCGAGGCGCGCACCTCGCCGGCGAAATTCACGGCGATCCACACCGTGCCCACGGGCTTCTCCGGCGTGCCGCCATCCGGGCCGGCGATCCCGGTCACGCTCAACCCGATCTCGGCCCCCGTGCGCTCGCGCGTCCCGGTCGCCATGGCACGGGCCACCTCCTCGCTCACCGCCCCGTGGTCGCGGAGCATCGCCGCCGGCACGCCGAGCAACGACGTCTTGATCTCGTTGGCATAGGAGATCACGCCCCCCAGGAACACATCGCTCGATCCCGGTATGCGCGTGATCCGCTCGCCCACCAACCCGCCGGTGCAGCTCTCGGCGACGGCCAGCGACAGGCCGCGCGCGCGGCAGAGGTCGAGCACGTCGGCGGCGAGATCGGCGCCGTCCTCGCCGTAGACGTCGTGGCCGAACTCGGCTTCGAGCCGCGCGGCCGCCGCGGCGATCCGCCGGTCGGCCTCGTCGGCGCTCGCGCCGCGGACGGTGAGCCGCAGGTCCACGCCGTCCACGTTGGGCAGGTAGGCGAGCGACACGTCGGGTACGCCGCCGGGGATCGCCTCGACGCGCTGGGCGATGAGCGATTCCGGAAGTCCGGTCGTGCGCAGCGTGCGGGAGCGCACGACGCGATCGCCGGCGCCCCGCTCGCGCAGCAGCGGGATGACGGTATCGGTGAGCATGCCGCGCATCTCGCGCGGCACGCCGGGGAGCATCGCCACCCAGCGGCCCCGGTCGTCCTCGAGCCAGATGCCCGGCGCCGAGCCGTGGTTGTTCGTGAGCTTGCGCGCGCCTTCGGGAATCATCGCCTGCTGCCGGTTGGCGGCGGGGATGTCGCGCTTGAACCGCGTGCGCCAGCGCGCCTCCATCCAGGCCCAGTGCTCCTCGTCGAAGCGCATGCCGCGGCCGAAGATGGCGGCGATCGAGGGCTTGGTGAGGTCGTCGCTGGTGGGCCCGAGCCCGCCGGTGGTGATCACGGCGCCGGTGCGGTCGAGCGCCTCGCGCACGGCGTCGGCGATCGGCTGCGCCTCGTCGCCCACGGTGGTACGGCGCACGATCTCGACGCCGATCTCGGCCAGGTGGCGGGCGGCGAACGCGGCGTTGGTGTCGATCGTGAAGCCGAGCAGCAGCTCGTCGCCGATCGTGACCAGCTCGATCTTCATATCGGGTGGCTCCTGGTGACGCCTCAATCTACTCGCCGGATGGAGATCAAGAACGGAGGTTCTGAACGGCAGATGATCCGGACACCTGCCGGATGAGACTGGTACTCCAATGAAGCGATTGAACAAGGGGGCTTCGGCGCCGAGATCTTGCCGCCAAAGCCCCAAATTTTCAAGCGCCGTTTTGTAGTACCAGTATCATCCGTCTCGTCCGGATCATCTGTGGTTCATACCCTTCGTGCTTGATGCCGGCTCGGCGGGTCAGGCGGATGTGCGAAGGAGCCGGCCGTAGCGGGTCATGTACAGCCAGAGCGAATAGATGGTGAGCGCCGTGGCGCCGACCATCATGAACACGCCCACGATGCCGTTGAAGTTGGCGAACCAGCGCCAGCCGGCGCCCGCCCAGTGGCGGTTCATGGCCACCGTGGCGATGAAGAACCAGAAGAACGCCGACCCCACCCACACGAGCTGCATCGCCGTCTTCCATTTGGCGGGGCCGATCGCCGAGATCACGACGCCGCGGCTCTTCGCGATCTGCCGGAACACCGACATGTAGATCTCGCGCCCGATGATCACGACCGGGATCCACCAGGGAAGTCCGATCAGCCCGAGCGGCGTCACGAACGGGAAGGCGGCGAGGCCGCTCGTCTTCATGACCGGTCCGAGCGTGCCGGCGACCATCGGCGTCGTGAGCGGCGAGAAGAGCGATGCCGAGGTGCCCGATCCGGTGAGCACGAACATCGGGATCAGCGTGGCCACGAGGAGCAGCTTGTCGGCGAGCGGGTCGAGCAGCCGGCCGAGGTCGGTGATCTGCGCGCGCGACCGGGCGAGGTGGCCGTCCACCCAGTCGGTGATCGCGGCCAGGGCGAACAGGGCCCAGGCGATGAAGCGGGCGTTGGACGAACCGGAGAAGGGCAGCCAGGCGATGAACGGCGCCGCGACGATCCGTCCCGCGGTCAGCCAGTTGGGGAGATTCACCGCGCGCCCGTCGGGTTCATGCCAGGGACTTGAGGACGAGCTTGCTCACGGCGCGCAGCGTCTCGAACACGCCGTCGCCGGTGATCGCCACGGCCTCGAAATAGATGGCGCGCTCCATCCATTCGCCCGACGGGATCTGCTCGATGAGGTTCTCGCCGGCGTGGTAGGGATCGGGGGTCACCCGCTGCTTGGCGGCGTCGGCGATCGGCCACCCCGGATTGAGCGCCGCCTGGAGGTCGGCGACCGGCGCCGCGTTGGGCAGGTCGCGTTTGTTGTACTGGATCACGAACGGCATCTTCGTGAGATCGTACCCGTACTCGGCCATGTTGTCGTACAGGTTCTGCATGGCCTCCTGGTTCGCCTCCATGCGCTCGAGCTGCGAGTCGCCCACGAACACGATGCCGTCCACGCCCTTGAGGATCAGCTTCCGGCTGGCGTTGTAGTACACCTGGCCGGGCACCGTGTAGAGGTGGAAGCGCGTCTTGAACCCGCGGATCGTGCCCAGATCCACGGGCAGGAAGTCGAAGAACAGCGTGCGCTCCGTCTCCGTGGCCAGCGAGATCAGCTTGCCCCGCGTGTCCGGCTGCACCTTGCCGTACACGTGCTCGAGGTTGGTCGTCTTCCCGCCCAGACCCGGGCCGTAGTAGACGATCTTGCAGTTGATCTCGCGGGACGCGTAGTTGATCATCGACATGCTGCGGGGTCTCCTTTACTGGAACAGCTTGTCGATCTCGTCGTCGGCGCCGGCGAGAATGTTCGGAGCCGCCGGGTGTCCCGACGCCCCGCGCGTGAACACCGCTTCAAAGAGCCGCGCCAGCTCTTCGACCGTTTGCTTCATCTTGAGTCGCACCAGGCCCAGGGTGGTACGGTTGTCGAACAGGACGACGAGGATCACCCGCCGCGCCACGTCCGCCAGATACATGGACTCCCTCTCGCCCTGATGGAAGAGCGAGCTGAAGTCGGACTCGCCGATCAGCTTGGCCAGCTGGTCGTTGGCGCTGAAATCCGCCGCCGTCAGCGTGGCGAACGTCGTCGGGTCGAACTTCGGCTGCTCGCCGACCGTCGCCACGAGCTGCCCCGTCCGGTCCACGAGCAGCGCGCACCGCGCGCTGCTGTCGCCCAGGAACCGCTGCAACGCCGCCGTGATGGCGTTGAAGTCGTCTTCGGTGAAGGACCAGCTCGCTGCACCAACCGGCATGGATTCTCGTCCGTCTATTCGAGGTCTGCCTGCATCCGCGCCAACATCCGCTCTCCCCGCCGCCGGAGCCCCACTCTCGGCTCCCACTCGACGTACTCCGCCAACAGCCGCGCCGTGTGCGGGCCCGACCGGCCCCGCAGCGCTCCCAGCGCCGCCAACCGCCGCACCGCGCTCGCCGAGAACAGGTCGCGCCGCGACCGCTCGATCTGCGCGCTCCACCCCACCAGCCCCACCACCACCCCGCCCAGCAGTCCGATCCCCAGCGCGATCCGGTCGCGCCGGCCCATCACATCGCCCTCCGCGCCGTGAGCGCCCGGGCGATCGTCACCGCGTCGGCGTACTCGAGGTCGCCACCCACCGGCAGCCCCAACGCGATGCGCGTGACCGCCACCCCGCCCTGCCCACCGGCCTCCAGCTCCCGCCGCACCAACAGCGCCGTCGCCTCACCCTCGAGGCTCGGGTTCGTCGCCACGATCACCTCCCGCACCTCCCCTGCCGACACCCGCTCCACCAACCGGGCCACCGTCAGATCCTCGGGGCCCACGCCCTCCAGCGGCGACAGCCGGCCGCCCAGCACGTGGTACACCCCGCGGTATTCACCCGCCCGCTCGATCGCGCCGATATCCGACGCTTCCTCGACGACGCACACCACCGTCTGGTCCCGCCGCGGATCGCGACACACCGCGCACAGCACGTCCTCGGTGAGGTTGTAGCACCGCTCGCAGGGGCGCACCCGCTCGCCCAGCGTCAACAGGGACTGCGCCAACCGCCGGCTCTGCTCCGCCGGCTGCTTGAGCAAATGGTAGGTCAGCCGGAGCGCGGTCTTGCGACCGATTCCCGGCAGTCTGGCAAATTCCGTAGCAAGATCGTCGATCGCCGACACGTCACATCGGCAGCTTGAACGGGAGCTGAAGGCCGCCCGTGAGCGCCGCCATCTGTTCCTGCGCCTCGGCCTGCGCCTTCTTCTGCGCCTCCGCCACCGCCACGACGATCAGGTCTTCCAGCATCTCGACGTCGGACGCATTGACGACCGAGGGATCCAGCTTCACGCTGCGCACGGCACCCGTCCCGGTGACCTCCACCGTCACCAGACCGCCGCCGGCGGTCCCGGTCACCGTGAGCTTTTCCAGCTCGGCCTGCATCTGCTGCGCCTTGCCCTGCATCTCCTGCGCCTGCTGCAGGATTTTCATGAAGTCTCTCATCGCATCCACAACGGGGGTGAACACTTAAACTACCCCCCGTCGCGGGGGCTAAGCAAGCACGGCCGCGTCAGTCCACCACATCCAGATCGAGCACGTCGATGGCCGTCCCCAGCACCGGATGCTGCTGCCGGAGCCGGTCCAACCGCTGGCTCCGGATCATTTCATCCGTCAGACGCTTCGGCGCCGCCGCCTCCGTCACCGACGAAACCGTGATGCGCGACACACCGGTGAACCACTCGCGCAGGATGGCGACCAGCTCGCCGTGCTTCTCCTCGATCACTTCGGCGTGGAACGGATTGGGCTCGTCCTGCCGGATCGTGATCTCCCCGCCGCCCTTGGCCGATACCGCCGTGGGCATGCCGTTCTCGAGGGCGCTGGCCAGGACCGACATCCCCGCCGCGCGCACCCGCGCCTTGAGGTCGTCCCACCGCTCGGCCAGCCGATTCAGGTCGAGCGGCTCGGGCGGAGGGGGCGCGCCCGGCGGGGCGTCGGCCAGGGCCGCGCGGTCGGCACGGCGGGGCACCGGGACGTCGGCCACCACCGGGG
>JBJKPA010000341.1:0-4020 GCA_046706905.1 Gemmatimonadaceae bacterium | reverse complement strand
GTGCAACCGCGCGTCGGCCGACGCCGTGCCGGCCGACCCCGGCATGACCGTGGGCCCTGAGAACATCGCCGTCGTCGTGACGCGCAGGATCCAGAGCGGCCCCGAGATCTCGGGGTCGCTCGAGGCCGACGAGCAGGCGACGGTGCGCGCCGAGGTGCAGGGCGCGGTGCTGACGACGTACGCCGAGCCGGGGCAGCGCGTGACGAAGGGCCAGTTGCTGGCCAGGCTCGACGACACGGTGCTGCGCCAGCAGGCGCTGTCGGCGTCGTCGGCGGTGGCCACGGCACAGGACGCGAACGAGATCGCGCAGCGCAACCTCCAGCGCAGCGAAGCGCTGATCAAGGTCGGCGCGATCGCCGACCGCGACCTCGAGACGGCGCAGAACGCGGCGTTGGCGGCCAAGACGCAGCTCGACAACGCCAAAGCGGCGGAAGCGAACGCCGAGAAGATGCTGAGCAAGACGCTGGTGCGCGCGCCCTTCGACGGCGTCGTGGCCACGCGCACCGCCAACGGCGGCGACTTCATGCAGCCCGGCGGCGCGATGTTCACGATCGTCAACCCGGCCACGATGCGGCTCTCCGCGTCGGTGCCGGCCGACGCGCTGGGCGAGGTGCGGATCGGGATGCCGGTGGACTTCACGGTGACCGGCTATCCGGGCCGCACCTTCACCGGGCGCATCTCGCGCATCAGCCCGGCGGCCGATCCGGCCACGCGGCAGGTCGCGCTGCTGGCGCGCATCCCCAACGCCGGCCACGCGCTGGTGGCCGGGCTGTTCGCCGACGGGCGCGTGGCGAGCGAGACGCACGAGGGACCGGTGGTCCCGATCTCGGCGGTGGACCAGCAGGGCATTCGGCCGACCGTGACGGCACTGCGCGGCGGGAAGGTGACGCGCGTCGAGGTCGAGCTGGGCATCCGCGACAACGTCGCGGAGACGGTGGAGATCACCCACGGCCTCGTGGCCGGGGACACGATCCTCGTGGGCGCGGCGCGCGGCATCTCGCCGGGCACGCCGGTGACGGTGAACGCGCCGTCGGACGTCGGACACTAGCGAGCGGGCCATGGTCATTTCCGATTTTGCGATCAAGCGACCGCTGATCACCGTCGTCACGATGCTGGCGCTGGTGGTGTTCGGCGCGTTCTCGCTGTTCAAGCTGAAGACCGACGAGTATCCCGACACGGCGCCGCCGTACGTCTCGGTGGGCATTCCGTACCCGGGCGCGTCGCCCGACGTGGTCGAGAAGCAGCTCCTTAAGCCGGTGGAGGACCAGGTCTCGTCCATCGCCGGCGTGAAGCAGATCCAGGGCCAGGCCTACGACGGCTACGCCCAGATCATCATCGAGTTCTACTTCGACAAGGATCTCAACGTCGCCACGCAGGACGTGCGCGACGCGATCTCGTCCATCCGCTCCGATCTCCCCGACGAGATGAAGGAGCCGATCATCAAGAAGCTGAACGACACCGACCGGCCGATCGTCTCGCTGGCCCTGTCGTCGTCCGTGCTGTCGCCCCCCGAGCTGACGCGGCTGGCCGATCCCGACATCACGCGGCAGCTGCGCGCCATTCCGGGCGTGGCCGACGTGGACGTGTTCGGCAACGTGGACCGCGAGCTCACCGTGGAGGTCCACCCCACGGCGCTGCAGGCCGCGGGGGTGAGCGTGGCGCAGGTCGTCTCGGCGCTGCAGGCGCAGAACCTGGCGGCGCCGGTGGGCCGCGTGATCGGCACGCTCGACGAACGCTCGATCCGGCTCAAGGGCCGCATGGAGACGCCGGCCGACTTCCGGCAGCTCGTCGTGGCCGAGCGCGACGGCCGCGTGATCCGGCTGGGCGACGTGGCCGACGTGAAGGACGGCACCGCGGAGGCGCGCACGATGGCGCTGTACGACGGGCAGGAGGGCGTCGGCATCGACGTCAAGAAGTCCAAGGGCTACAGCACGACCGACGTGAGCGACAAGATCCGGGCGCAGGTGGAGGAGATCCGGAAGACCCTGCCCCCGGGCACGACGCTGAGCCTGGTCAAGGACTCGGGCACGCGCGTCGACGCGGCGGTGCACAACGTCGAGGAGACGCTCGTCGAGGGCGCGCTGCTCACCGTGCTCGTCGTGTTCCTGTTCCTCAACTCCTGGCGGTCCACGGTCATCACGGGGCTCGCGCTCCCGGTGTCCGTGGTGGCGTCGTTCATCGCCGTGTACGCGCTGGGGTTCAAGCTCGAGACGATGTCGCTGCTCGGCCTGTCGCTGGCGATCGGCATATTGATAGACGACGCGATCGTGGTGCGCGAGAACATCGTGCGCCACGTGGAGATGGGAAAGGACCACTACACCGCGTCGCACGACGGCACCGACGAGATCGGCCTCGCCGTGGCGGCCACGACGTTCTCCATTCTCGCCGTGTTCGTGCCGATCGGGTTCATGCCCGGCATCGGCGGCCAGTGGTTCAAGCCGTTCGCGCTGACCATCGCCTGCGCGGTGGCGGTGTCGCTGTTCGTGTCGTTCTCGCTGGACCCGATGCTCTCGGCGTACTGGCCCGATCCGCACAAAGCGGTCCACGAGCGCATGTGGATCTCCCGTCAGCTGGTGAAGTTCAACCACTGGTTCAACGAGCAGGCCGAGAACTACAAGCGCGTGGTCGCCTGGGCGCTGGACCATCGCGCGGCCATGGTGACGATCGCCGTGGGCACGTTCGTGGCGGCGTTCGGCCTCACCGGGCAGGGCCTGAGCGGGCTCGCCGCGGCGATGCTCGGCCTCGGCGTGGTGGTGTACGCGCTGAGCAGCAGGCGGCTGCCCCCCGCGGTGCGCGCCGTGATCGGCGTGGCCGGCGTGGCGGGGTTCGTGCTGCTGCCGCGCGTGGTGCCGCCGATGGGCGCCGTGGGCATCGGGTTCATGCCCGACGACGACCGCGCCGAGCTGACGGTGCACATCGAAACGCCGCCGGGCTCCAACCTCGAATACACGCGGCTCAAGGCCGAGGAGATCGCGCGCTACATCCGCGGCCACAAGGACCTCGTGCTGCACACCTACAGCACGCTCGGCACCCAGGCCACCGGCGAGGTGGACGAGGGCGACATCTACGTGAAGATGGTGCCGCGCGAGGATCGCTCGGTGAGCGTCACCCAGTTCGCACAGATGCTGCGCGACGAGACGAAGCACGTGGCCGGCGTCACGCTGTCGGTGTTCACGAGCGACTTCAGCGGGGGACGCAAGGAGCTGCAGCTCCAGATCCAGGGCGACAACCTGGCCACGATCAACGGCGTCGCCGACAGCGTGGAACGGATCGTGAAACAGGTGCCGGGAGCGGTGGACGTCGGGCTCTCGACCAAGGGCGAGAAGCCCGAGCTCAACATCGAGCTCAACCGCGGCATCGCCGGCGCGCTGGGCATCACCGTGGGACAGATCGCGCAGTCGCTGCGCCCGGCGTTCGCCGGGCTCAAGGCCGGCGACTGGATCGACCCCAGCGGCGAGGTGCGCGACGTCGAGGTGCGCCTCGCGCCCGAGGGGCGGGGCCGCGCCGCCGATCTGAGCCAGCTCCCGCTGGTCGTCACGGGCCCCAACGGGCTCCCGGTCACGCTCCCGCTGGGACAGGTGGCGACGATCGTGGACAGCGTCGGCCCGGCGATCATCGACCACCTCGACCGCCAGCGCGTGGTCAACGTCGAGCTCAACACGTCGGGGCGCGCGTCGGGCGACGTGACGACCGACATCCAGGCCCATCTCGCCTCGTTCAAGCTGCCGGCCGGCGTGACGCTCAGCTACGGCGGCAACGCCAAGGACCAGAACGAGGTGTACGGACAGATCTTCACCGCGCTGGGCGCGGCGGTGCTGCTCATGTACCTCGTGCTCGTCGTGCAGTTCGGGTCGTTCCTCGATCCGCTGGCGATCATGCTCTCCCTGCCGCTGTCGCTGATCGGCGTCATGCTCGCGCTCGCCATCACCGGCAACACGGTGAACATCATGTCGCTCATCGGCGTGATCCTGCTCATGGGGATCGTGGCCAAGAACGCCATCCTGCTCATCGACTTCGCCA
>JBJKPA010000340.1:0-2562 GCA_046706905.1 Gemmatimonadaceae bacterium | reverse complement strand
ACCTCCTCCTCCATGCCCGGCGCGGTCTCCACGCGCTGCAGCCGTTCGCGCAGCCGGGCGAGGTCCTCGGAGAGCTGGCGGTCGTTCTCGAGCAGCGTCTGCCGCCGTCCCTCGGCGCGGTACAGCTCCTCCATCGCCTGGAGCCGCTCGGCCAGTGCGGCGAGGGGCTTGAGCTGCTCGGCCAGCTGGTCCAGCTCGCGGTGGGCGTCGGTGATCTCGGCCGACTCGCGCGACAGCCGCTCGCGCTCGCGGGTGAGGTTGGCCGACTCGTTCTCCAGCACCCGGAGCTCGGAGGCCACGCGCTGCACGGCGTCGCGGACCTGTTGCATGGCGGTCCAGCGCGGCTCGAGCTCGGTCACGACGAACCGCGCGGCATCGGTGCGCGCCGACGCGTCGGCGGCGCGCGCCGTGGCGGCGGTGAGGCGCTCCTGCGCCTGGACGAGCATCCGCCCGACGCTCTCCGGATCGGGCATCGCGCTGCGCAACCCGTTGAGCTGCGCCGTGACGAGGCGCCGCCGCTCGCGCGCCATCTCCTGCGCGGCGCGCAGCCGATCGTAGCCCAGCACCCGGGACAGGAAGTGCTTGCGCTCGGTGGGCCCCATCGCGTTCATCACGCTGAGGTCCTTCTGCCCGGTGAAGTAGGTGTTGAAGAACTCCTGCCGCGTCATGCGCAGCCGGCGGCGCAGGAAGTCGGTGACGCCGGTGACCGAGTTGGCGACCGGCTCTTCGCCGCCGTCGAGGAACAGCTCGGCGGTGGTGAGGCCGCGCTCCACACGATAGCGATGGCCGCCGAGGTCGAAGTCGAGCTCCACTTTGACCGGCGCGCGCCCGGCGGCGCGGATCGTGCGCACGCCCTCCTTGTCGGTGCGCAGGGCGAGCGAGCCGTACAGCGCCCAGCTGATCGCCTCGAGCAGCGTGGACTTGCCGGCGCCGTTGGGCCCGATGATGCCGGTGAGCCCCGAATCGAACTCGAGGCGCGTGTCCACGTGCTGGCGGAAGTTGGTGAGGTGGAGGCTGTTGAGCCGCATCAGCCCTCCGCCTCGCCGGCCGCGGCGAGCTCGGCGGCCGTGGCCTGGTCGAGATACTCGAACACGCGCGCGATGAGCTGGTCGCGATCCACGCCGGGCGTGATCTGGCGGCTGAGCAGCCGGTCGCGCACGAAGTCGGCGAGCGACTGCGGGTGGCCGGACGCGCTCTCGCCGCGCAGCGAGCGCGTGTCGGGGCGCAGCAGCTCGAGCTGGAAGTGGAAGGCGCGCCGCTTGAACTCGCGCAGCACCTGGTGATCGAGGTCGTTCACGATGTGGCGCGCCACGTCGCGCACGATGAGCCGCACGACCTTGTCGTCGATGCCGCCCGGGCAGGCTTCGACGGCGTCGCGGATGGCGACGTCGAGCTCGGCGCCGGTCATGCCGCGCGCGCTGAACGCCGGCAGGTCGGCCAGCACCCGCGACGCGGGGAGCGGGTGGAAGGTGTGCGTGCCGGCGTCGAGGTCGTACTCGATGAACCCCTTGCCGGGGAGCCCCGCCTCGCGCTCCTCGGCCAGCTCCCCCCAGGCGTTGGCGCTGGTGTAGTCGATCGAGCCGCTGTAGTAGGCGTTGGGCGCCACCTCGCGGTGCACGTGGTAGTGCCCCAGCGCGACGTACGACCACTGCGGCGCCCGCAGCTCGTCTTTCGTGATCTCATATGTGGCGCGGTCGGTCATCGCGGCGCGCTGCGGGATCACGCCCTCCACCTCGCCGTGGATGAGCAGCACGTTGTGCCGCGCCGTGGGGTCGGGCGTCAGCTCGGGACGCGCCCCCGGCACGTCCGGCACCGCCAGCACCGACACGCCCAGCTCGGGGAACGACAGCCGCCGCGCTTCGAAATCCGCCACGTGCAGCCGGTCCTGCTCGAACAGCCGCAGGATGCACCCCGTCTCGCTGGCCCGCGGCAGGTCGTGGTTGCCGGCCACGATCACGATCGGCACGCCGGGCAGCCCGTCGGCCAGCCGGTTGAACTGCTGGAAGGCGTACAGGATGGCCGGGTTCGGCGGCCGCACGGTGTGGAACACGTCGCCGGCGATCACGATGAGATCCGGTCGGAGCGCGATCACGCGGTCCACCACACGCCGGAACGTCAGCGCGACGTCAGCCTCCCGCTGGTTGGCGCCGATGGGCGTCAGCCGCTGGTACTGGCGGTAGCCGAGGTGCAGGTCCGAGAGGTGTACGAGGCGCAAGCCGGTCCGGGGCCGTGGGGTGATCTCCGTATGGCAGGCGGAGTTACCTAATCGCTAACCCCCGCCTGGGCGGTTGTCCATAGTGTACAGGTGCTGCGTGATGCGCATGTCGAACTCGATCGGCCCCCCGGTGGCCGAGTCGCCGGGGACGCGGCTCCGCATGGCGATCGTGAATCGCGAGTCGGCCAGCCACCCGCGGCGGCGGTCGAGGCGCAGCGTCCCGGTCACCGTACCGGTCACCCGGCGGCCGCCGGCCGACGCGGTGTCCCCGGGCACGAAGGCCCCGTGGAGGGAGATCCAGGCCAGCCGTCCGTCGCGGGAGAGCGAGTCCAGCCGGTAGGTGGCGG
>JBJKPA010000339.1:0-6738 GCA_046706905.1 Gemmatimonadaceae bacterium | reverse complement strand
ATCGTGCCGTCGCCGCCCAGCGTGAAGACGGCGTCGTACTGCGGCCCCAGCTCGAGGGCCATGGTGCCGGCGTCCCCCGGGGCGCGGGTGAGCCGCGTATCGCACGCCGCGCCCGCGGCGGCGAACGCCCGCTCCACGCGGCGCAGGTCGCGTGTACCCCGCCGCGAGGCGGGGTTCACGATCAGGAGGACGCGGCGGATCACCAGCGCCAGGACTTGGACAGGGAGAAGCCCCACTGTTGCGGGGTCGGCACGAGCCCGCGCTGGCTGCGCCCGCACAGCAACGCGCTGGACGGCGGCTCGAGGCCGATGTCGGCCGACAGGGTGGGCGAGAACCGGTATTGCAGCTTGCTCTCGAGCTGCTCGAGGAACGTGATCGATCCCGTCGATCCGGTCGACTGGCTCGGATTCAGCTGACAGAACCCCGTGCTGATGCTGAAGAACAGGTTCTTCGTGATCTGCTTGTCGCCCCCGACGCGCGTGCCGGCGAAGAATTCGCGCGCCGTGCTCCCCGTCGTCTGCCCGCGCGTCGTGCCCAGCTCGGTGGCGCCGGGCTGGAACTGCAGCATGTCCACCGCCGAGCCGACCTGCCCGCGGAGCGTCTGCGCCAGCACGCTGCTCGCCGTGGGGAGCAGCACCTGCGCCGCCGTCTGCAGGGTGCTCTGGTTGGCGCCCAGCTCGAAGCTCGGCACGCCGCAGCAGAGGTAGCTCACGAGGTCCGATTGCGGGATCGAGTAGCTCTCGCCGCTCTCGAGATCGAGCGACGGGCCCGGATACAGGTATCCGGTCAGCCGCGCCAGCACCTTGATGTCGGGCCGGTCGTACTGGCGCACCTGGTAGGTGGCGCTGATGTCGATCTTCGGGTTGAGCTCCGGATCGCCGTAGAACGTGATCGTCCCCGACTGGACCTGGAACTCCCGCTGGATCGGCCCGAACGACAGCGTGTACGTGCCGCGCTCGGCGGTCAGCGTGCCGTCGAGCGCCAGCCGGTAGATCACGCTGTCGGCGCTCGGCCGCGCGAACGCCGACACCATCCCCGTGGCGCGCGTCGCCGTGCGCCGCACGTTGAGCGAGCCGCCGAGCTTGACGTTCGCCTCGTTCGACCGCAGCCACACCTCGTCGCCCAGCGTCACGCGCACGTTGGTGATCGTCATGTCGCGCAGCAGCGCCGACGGCGGGCTGGGGAGCTTGATGCGCGTGTTCAGCTCCGAGGTGTCCACGATCCCCGCCAGGTCGGCGTAGGTCAGCGGCACGACCTGCTTGCCCGAGGTCGAGCTTTCGGGAATGTAGATGATGCCCCGCACGATGTTCAGCGACCCGGTGAGCGTGGACGCCGTCTTGCGCCCGCTGAGCGTGATGCCGCTGCCCACCGTGGACACGTCGAGCCGGGCGAGCGACCGCTTGTCCATCACCCGGAACTGGTGCGCCGACAGGTGGAGGTTGAACAGCGGGTTGGCGCGGTCGGCGAAGTCCACGAACCCCGACACGGCCATCGTGTCGCCCGGCGCTTCGGTGCTGTGCGCCCGCAGGCTGCGGATGGCGAGGCTGTCGCGCTGCTCCGAGACGGCGAGGTCCGCGCTCAGGTCGTGCAGCGTGATGCCGAGGGCGTCCAGCGTCAGCTCGCCCCCGTTCATGAGCAGCCGGCCGCCGACCGACGGATGGCCCCACGTGCCGCCCACCGCGAGGTCCACGAACACCCGCCCGCGCGCCCGGCTCACCGTGGGGACGAAGGCCTCGATGATCGCCAGGTCGGCGCTGTCCGCCCGGATCCGTCCGTGCAGCGAGTCGGGCAGGAGCTGCGGCAGCGCGGTGAGCGTGACGGCCATGGGCAGCGAGGCGGTGGCCTGCAGCGTGGGCGCGCCGTTGCGGAACACGTCCACCGACGCCGACGTGAGGCTGTCGGCGTACGCCGCGTGCAGGCCCACCCGGTCCAGGCGCATCCCGCCGTACCGGAGGTCGGTGAGCGCCACGTCGGCCGCCGCCCGCGGCGCGGCGCGCGTGCCCACGAGGTCGGCGTGGATCGTGCTCCACCCCGACATCGTGTCGGCGATCTGGAGCAGCGTCGCCGCGTCGCGCACCGGCACGCTGTCGGCGTGGAACGTGAGCCGCACCGAGTCGGCCATCGGCACCCGCCCGGCGACCAGCACCGACCCGCCGCGGCCGTTGATCAGCCGCAGCGTGTCGATCGTCGTCAGCGCGGGATCGATGCGGATCGCGGCCGGCGCCGCCAACCCCCACTGGCTCGCGCCCAGATTCACGTTCACCGACCGCACGTCGAACGCCCACTGCGTGCTGTCGTGCGCCACGAGGCCGGCGGCCGCGAACGTCGGTCCGTTGTCGCTCAGCGCGCCCAGCCGGAAGGTGCCGCGCGTGCGCGTGGCCAGCTCCACCTCGGCCCCGATCGTGTCCACCCGCACGCCGGCCAGTACCAGCGTGTCGAGCTCGAACGCCACCGTGCCGCGCGGCGTCCCGAACACGTTGTCCACCGACGCGTAGCCGCGGGCGGACGCGCCCCGGTCCTTGTTGCGGTACAGCGAGCTGCCGTACAACTGCCCGCGCACATTGAGCGAATCCAGATTGCCGGTCAGGAACCCGGTGATCGACAACGCGCCGGCCAGCGAATCCGGCTTCCCGGTCTTGATCGCGGCGTCGGTCTGCAGGAAGGGACGCAGGCCGCCCAGCGAGTCCACGTTCACATCGTAGTTGAGCGTGTCCACCACCCCCGGCACGAGGCCCAGCCCCCCCGATCCGGTGATCGTGGCCGCCGAGGTCTCGAGGCGCATCGAGTCCACGCGCACCCGCCCGCTGTCCAGCCGCAGCTTGGCCCGCGACGTGAACACGTGCACGTGGTCGAACTCCGAGCGCTCCAGCGACACCGTCGCCGTGCCGGCGAGGTTGGCCGCCGAGTCGCCGCGCAGGTTCACGTCGTAGTTCCCGTTCAGCGAGCCGGCCGGCACGTTGTCGGCCACGAGCATCGTCGCCGGGTCGGCCGAGGTGACGCGCCCGCTCCCCCGCACTCCGTAGCCGGGCGGGAAGGCGTCCACGTGCCCGTCGAAGGTGAACGAGCCGCGCGGCCCGTGCAGCGAGGCGTCCACGAACAGGTTCTCGACCGTGCCCTGCGTGCGGATCGTGCCGCTGTACAGCCCGCGCAGCGGCAGCTTGGGATACGACCGGTCGAGCGCGGTGAGCGAGAGCGAGTCGGCGAACAGCGACGCGTCGTAGGTGATGATCGTGTCGCCCACCGTGATCCGCCCGCCGCCCAGGATCCGCGACCGCGGCTCGCCCGGCGTGTGGTGCACGATGTCGGCGTTGGAGAAGCGCACGTCGAGCCACGACGAGTCGAGCGTCGCCCTGCCCGACACGGTGCCGAGGAGCCGCGGGAAGTTCGGGTACAGGTACTCGATCGTGCGCAGGTCGACCGTGCTCGCCGCCACGTTGAAGTGGTGGAACGTCGTGAACGCCGGCTCCCGGATGTCGAGCTCGCCGCGCCCGCTCACCTCCGATACCGCCCCCTTCACGTGCGCGTCGGCGAACGTCAGGTGTGAGGTGTCCACCACGAAGTGCGTGAGCGGCCCGCCGCGGCCCACCACCGTGCCCCGCAGGTCCCCCTGCCAGTCCACCGCGAACGGCTGCCCGTTGAGCGTGCGCAGCAGGTCGAAGTTCACCGGCTCGGCGCGCAGGTTCACGTCCTTCACCGCCAGCACCGGCCCGCCCACGGCGAACGTCATCGCCCCCGCGAGGTGCGACGCTTCGGTCCGCACGTCCATCTTCGTGAGCTTGTAGTCCACCACGTGCAGGTCGCGCTCGTTCTGGATGTCCAGCACCACCGATCCGCCGCCGATGCGCGGCAGCGTGGGGTACACCCACGCCACATCGGCCAGTGCCACCGAGTCGCCGATGATGTGCAGGTCCCAGCGAATCGGCAGGTCGCTCCCCCACACCACCTTGCCGCCCCCCGAGCCGGTGGACGCCGGCAGGTCGAAGTGGTGGACGTCGATCCACACCGTGTCGCCCTGATTGCGCACCGTGCCCCGCACGCCGTGGAACCGGAACGGCGGGTCCTCCTCGTCCACGCTCAGCGATGCGATGTCGAACACGCGCCCCGCGCTGTCGGGGTCGGCGATCCGCACGTGCGGCAGCACGGCGTCGATATGCGTCCAGTGCCGCGTGTGCGCGTATCCCTCGCGCGTGCGGCGCACCTCGCGGGCCGGATCGTCCAGGTTCGCCTTGATCGCGCTGTCCCGCCGGGCGCCGTGCAGCGAATCGTCGGGATGCCAGGGCTGCGTGAGCTCGAACGTCGCGTCGTGCAGCGTCACCGAGTCCATCACCACGTAGTCGCCGAACTGCGGCCCCGTGGCCTTCGGCCCCTGCCGCCCGTGGCGGAAGATGCGCTGGAAGTTCCAGTCCCAGTTCTCGTGCTGGCGCAGGTAGAACACCGGGTGGCGCACGTCCACGCGCGAGAACAGCAGCCGCCGGTCCATCAGGTCGCGCGGATCGTACGACACCGTCACCGGGCCCGTGGCCAGGAACAGCGAATCCTCGGCGTCCCGGATCTCCAGCGAGTCGAAGGTGAGCCCCGTGAGGTAGCTCCCGCTCGGGCGTCCCACGTAGACCGTGCCGTGCACCGCTCCCGCCAGCCGCGCCTGCACGAACCGCCGGAGCTGGTTCTGGCCCCACCCGCTCTGCGTGAGCACGAACACCGCGACGGTCGCGATCGCGGTCAGCGAGACCACGAGCACCAGGCTCACCAAGAGGACGATCCGCCGCCGCGACACCGCTAGAACTCCGGTCCGATCGAGAAGGTGAGCGTCAGCCGGCGCAGGAAGGCCGACGACTGCGCGGGCGCGAACGTCGCCGGACAGGACTGCTCCGCCTGCGTGTAGGTGCCGCCGGACCCGACCGACACGGGAATCGTGTTGCCCGGGCTGACGCAGTAGAGCGGCGCGATCCCGGTCTCACGATTCACGCTCGCATCGTAGTAGATCGGCCCGCGGGGGCTCGGGTACGGATTGTACCCCACGTTCACCTGCAGCGGTCCCACCGGCGTGAACACCCGGATGCCGATCCCCGGCGTCCACCGGAGCCGCGACAGGGCCAGCCCGCTCTCCGGCGCGCCCCGCGTCCAGACCTCCCCGCCGTCGTAGAAGAACGTCCACTGGAGGAGCCGCGGGAAGAAGACGTCGGGCACGCGGTACTCGAAGTTGGCCACGACCAGCGCGTTGCCCCCCACCGGCACGACCCGGAAGGGCGCCACCCCGTTCGGCGAGCGGAAGTAGCGCGTGGTGTCGTTCACCGTCACCGAATCGAACCCGGTGGCGATGTAGAGCAGCGACCCCAGCTCGTTCTGGTAATAGCCCCGCACGCTGTTCGCGCCGCCGGCGTACAGCCGCTCCTCGGGCGGGATGTAGCGCGTGGGATCGGACAGCGAGAAGCTCGGCCCCAGCACGATCCCGCCCCGCAGGCGGGACGCGAACACCCCGGTGCGTCCCACCGGGTGGTACCAGCTGACGTCGAACGTCCCCTTGTTGAACGCCAGGTCCGACGACGACCCGAAGAAGCGCGACGAGCTCCGCACCTCGGTGCGCAGCACGAACCCCGTGCTGGGATTGAACGGGTCGTCGGTGTGGGCCAGGGTGTACTGGGCGCCGGCCACCGCGAGCGGCTGCGCCGAGCGCGAGATCTGCTCCCGCGACTGCTCGTCGCACCGGTTGAACACCGCGCAGAGCAGCGCCGGCTGGGCCTGCGTGCGCCCGTACTCCAGGCTGTACGACAGCCGGATCGCGCCGCCCTGCCCGATCGTCCGCGACGTGGCGGCTTCGCCGCCGATCAGCGTGGTGCGCAGGTACGCCAGGTACTCGCTGCGGCGCTCGCGGTAGATCGTGTAGCTGGGCGACCACGAGCCGTCGGGCAGCCCGGGCTGCGTGAGCGTCGCCGAGATGCTGTAGTTCGTGGTGTCGCTGAACGGGTCGCGCCGCAGCACGTTCTGATAGCACAGCCCGCGCGTGGCCGACGAGGCGAGCGGGTACCCGTACCCGATCTTCGACAGCTGGCCCGCCACCTCGAGATGGCGCGCCTGATGCAGAAAGTTCTTGTTCGTGTACTGCGCGCTGGTGCGGAAGCAGTCGAGCGTCGCCCACCCGTACTTCGTGTTGAGCGACTGCATGTAGTCCTCGCGCAAATCCACGTTGAGCGTGACCAGCGAATCCTGGCGCACCCCCATCGTGTCGACCGTCACCTCGACGTGGCGATAGGCGCCCCGCTGGTACAGACTGCGCTGCGCGGTGATGAGTTTGTCGTCGCTGTAGAGATCCCCCGGACGAATGCCGAGCAGCCCGCGCACCACGTTGTCCCCGATCTGCTGGGTGTGGGCACTGTCCACCGGGGTCACGTGCACGCGGATGAACCCGACGCGCGCGCGCGGCCCCGGCAGCGCGTGGATGAACACCTGCGCCGTGAACGCCGTGTCCTGGGCCGCCCAGTCCTTGAGGATCTCGACCATCGGATACCCCGCGTTGCGCAGCCGCGCGCGGAGCGTGTCGAGCTCGGCATACATCAGGTTCTGATCGAACGGCATCCCGACGTGCAGTTGCAGCCCCGACAGGATCTGCTTGCGGTCCGGCACGGCCTGCAGCCCCGTAATCGCGAGCGAGTCGATGACGATCGGCTTGCCTTCGTGGATCGTGAACTGCACGCGGACCGCGTCGGACCCCATCGGCTGCACCAGCGTGTCCACCTGGAC
>JBJKPA010000338.1:0-3670 GCA_046706905.1 Gemmatimonadaceae bacterium | reverse complement strand
GGCCGAGCCGGTGAGCAGGAACTGCCCGGGCACCCGCTGGCGGGCCTCGTCCACCCGGACCTTGATGGCGTGCAGGAGGCTCGGCGCCCGCTGCACCTCGTCGATCGTGACCGGTCCCTCGGGTCCCGCCTGGGCCACGAACGCCTCGGGATCGGTCTGGGCCAGGTCCAGCGCGGTGCGGCTGTCGAGCGACCGGTACGGGCGGCCGGGGAGGGCCCCCAGGTCGTGGACGAGGGTGCTCTTGCCGGTCTGGCGGGCGCCCATCAGCACCACGACGGGCATCGTGTCCAGCGCGGTGGCCAGGCGGCCGGCGGCGAGCCGGGGGAGGAGATCGGCGGGCGGAGGCATACGGGTGATAATTACCCATGGCGTGGGTGAAAATCAACCGCGACGAATTCGGGAAGGGGCGGGAAGCGGCGAGAACGGCAACCGAAGGCCGAGAGCCGTGAGCCGACGGCGGTGGCCTTGAGCCTTCAGTCGGGGCGGGGCGCGGAAATCGCGCTCATACTCGCCGGCGACAGGACCCGCCCGGCCGCGGCCGCCATTCGCCGCAGCACCATGCTCGCCTCCTTCGAATCCACCGCCGGGGGCTCAGGGGGGAGGGCGCCGTGGGTCTGCGCCGCGGCGCGGGCGGCGAGGAACAGGGCGCCGATAGCCAGAAGTGGCCGAGGGCGGAGGGAGCGGGCGAGGGAGTTGGGCACGGGACGAACGGAATATGGGGCTGCCGTCACGGGCCGGTCAGGGCGGGTGCGAGGCGGGACGCGGGGGCCCTGCCCGCCGAGCGTCCGGCTGTCGGCGCTACGGCTGCGTAACGCGCGACAGTACCACGAGCGCGCCCGCCAGGGTGACCGTCGAGCCCATCCAGAACGTGAACGACCACTTGAGCAGGTCGGCGAACCGCTGGTCGATCTTCGCTTCCACGCGGCTCAGCTTGAGGTCCACCCGTGATTCCATCTGGCCGAGCCGGGCGTCCATTCGTGCCTCGATTTCCCGCATCTGCGCCTCGGCTTGCCCGAGCCGCGCGTCCATTCGCACCTCGAACTCGCGCACTTGCGCTTCGACTTGCCCGAGCCGGCCGTCCATTCGCGCCTCGAATTCCCGCATTTGCGCTTCGGCTTGCCCGAGCCGACCGTCCACTCGCGCCTCGAATTCGCGCATCTGCGCTTCGGCTTGACCGAGCCGGCCGTCCACTCGCGCCTCGAATTCGCGCATCTGCGCCTCCGCCTGCCCGAACCGCGCGTCGATGCGCGCATAGGCGGCGTCGGCGGTCTCGCGCAGATCGGCGCGGTTGCGCTCTACGGACTCCATCCAGCTCACCATTTCCTGGGCGGCCTCGTCTCCGAACGTTTCGAAGATCTTGCGCGAGAGTTTCAGGGCAACGGACACTGGCGGCTCCTCTGATGGGCTCCGCCCATGTTAATCGTACTCCCACCCGGCCCCGCCATCAAATCCCCGCCGGGAGAACCGCACCGCCGCAGATCGGGGATCGTCGCCGTGCGCTTCGGCCACCAGCGCTCCGCGCCGTCGCGGAATTCTGCATGGTTGATTTTCACCCACGCCATGGGTAATTATCAACCGCATGCCTCCCCCCGCCGACCTCCTGCCCCGGCTCGCCGCCGGTCGCCTGGGCGCCGCCCTGGACACGATGCCCGTCGTGGTGCTGATGGGCGCCCGCCAGACCGGCAAGAGCACCCTCGTGCACGACCTCGGCGCCCTGCCCGGCCGCCTGTACCGGTCGCTCGACAGCCGCGCGGTGCTGGATCTGGCCCGGATCGACCCCGAGGCCTTCGTGGCCCAGGCCGGCCCCGATGGGCCCATCACGATCGACGAGGTGCAGCGTGCGCCCGGTCTGCTCCACGCCGTCAAGCTGCGGGTGGACGAGTCGCGCCAACGAGTGCCGGGCCAGTTCCTCCTCACCGGCTCGGCGAATCTGCTGCTCATGAAACAGGTTGCCGAGTCGCTCGCCGGCCGTGCCTCCTACGTGACCATCTGGCCGATGACGCGCCGCGAGCAGCTCGGCCTCGGCTCAGCGGGCGTCTGGGGGGAGCTGCTCGACACGCCGGTGGCCCGTTGGCCCGGCCTCGTGCGATCGCAGGAGGTGCCATGGGAGGACTGGCGGGACCTGGCGCGCCGCGGCGGCTATCCCCGTCCTGCCCTCCACCTCCGCACGCCCGCGGCTCGCGCCGAGTGGTTTGCCGGCTACGTGGACACCTACCTCGAGCGGGACATTCCCGAGCTGTCTCCGGTGGCGAGTCTGCCCGACTTCCGCCGGCTCATGCAGGCGCTGGCCGCCCGCCTGGGGACGCTGGTGAACCAGACTCAACTCGCGCGCGACACGGGGGTTCCGCAGTCCACCGTGCAGCGTCACCTGAATCTGCTCGAGGTTTCGTATCAGCTCGTGCGGATTCCGGCGTATGCCCGGAGCCGGGCCCGGCGGGTCATCAAGACCCCCAAGCTGTTCTGGAGCGATTCCGGCCTGGCCATGCATCTGGCCGGGGAGACCGAGCCCCGGGGTGCACACCTGGAGAACCTCGTGGCGCACGATCTCATGGCCTGGCGGCAGGCCCGCCCGGCGCCCATCCAGATACTCTATTGGCGCACGACCACGGGGCGCGAGGTGGATTTCGTGATCGAGGCCGGGGACCGGCTGCTGCCGATCGAGGTCAAGGCCACGGCGCGGCCCTCGTCGGGCGACCTGGGCAGCATGCGCGCCTTCATGGAGGAGTTCGGGGACCGGGCGCCGGGCGGGATCCTGTTGCACGGCGGCGAGGAGATCTTCTGGATCGCCGACCGGGTTCTGGCAGCGCCGTGGTGGCGGGTGGTGTAGCCTGGCCCTCGCCGCGGGTCAATCATTGCGGGAGATATTGCCCCGGCAGGCCCCTTTTGCAGCCCTGCACCATTTCTCAGGCTGCCGTCCCCGCTCCGCCTTCCGTTGCCGTTATCGCCGTTCACCGCTCGAATACCTCCTCCCACAACCCATCCAGCCCCACCTCGAACGGCTCCGGCGCGTCATCCGGCCGCCATTCGAGCCGGTCGGTGATCACCTCCGGCCGAGGCTCCCCGGGCCGCCAGCGCTCGACGAGCCGCGCGTCCGGATCCACGATCCAGTATTCGGGGATCCCACGCGTCTGGTAGAGCGTGCGCTTGTCCCGGCGGTCGTGCCGCGCCGACCCTGGGGAAACGACCTCGATGTGCAGGACCGGCCGCGGCGCCTCGGCCCACGACGTCGGGCGCCTGCCGTTCACGAGCGGGGTGACGAACAGGTCCGGCTGCACGAGCGTGTGCCGGTCGAAGATCACGTCGCCCGGCGCGATGAACAGCGCGCCGGCGCGGGTCCGGTCGAGGTACGTCTTGAGCCGTGCCGCCAGGCACAGCACCACCGTCTGGTGGAGCGCCGACGGCGACGGCGTCACCAGCAGCTCGCCGCCGATGATCTCGTAGCGGTTGCCGTCGTCGGGCAGCGCGTGAAGCCGCTCGACGGTCCAGTCGGTGCGCGGTACGGCCATGCCCATACACTGCCTCCCCCCCTGGCGGAAACGCAACTCGGCATTCCACACCAAGCGCCCGCCGCCGGGGGCGAGCGTCACCGGAATCGCGCGGCGGGAAATAGAATCGGGCGGGCCCACCCCACCACCGCCCGCTCCTCGTACCGATACCCGAACCGTTCGAT
>JBJKPA010000337.1:0-3165 GCA_046706905.1 Gemmatimonadaceae bacterium | reverse complement strand
GGGCCCGGGAGACCTCGATGACCTCGCGGGCCCGCACGAGATCGGCGCGCGGCACCCGCTCGGGGCGACGCCTCATGCGCACGGGCCCACGCGCGCGCGCGGAGCCGTGCGCCGTTGGCTTGCCGGGGGGATGGTAAGCGTCACGGTGTGGTCGGCGTTCAGGCGGGCCCTCAGGCGGGGGCCCGATGCGAACCCCAACCTATACCCGGCCGGCCGTTCGAACAACCTGGACACGCGGCACGCACGCGCCGCGCCGCGCGATCGTGGCATAGGGCACCGTGCCCTACAGACGGGCGAACGCGGGGCGGATAGGTTGTGCGCCCTGCGTGACACTCTCCCATCAACCCCCAATGATCAGGAGTTGCACATGCGCATGACGAGGACCCTGCTGGTGGCCGTCGCTGTCTTCGGAACGGCGTGCGGCGCGAACGACAAGGTGACGGGTGTGACCGCGGCCGGCGGGCCGGCGGCGTTCGCCAAGGCCGACAAGGTGGATCCGGCCTGCAAGACGAAGAAGCTCAAGGATTCGCAGAAGGGAAAGATCAAGGCCAATAGCTGCGAGTTCACGCCGGGGGGCACCGGCACCCGCGAGGACCTGTACACCGTGGCCGGCGACGGGCCGTCGCTGATGACGACGTACACCGCGGATGCCGAGTTCGACGGCATCTTCGGGGTCACCGAAGCGAACCAGCCGCTGTTTGCCGGCACCGTGTGGGGCTACGAGCGGTTCGTGGCCGGCACGCCGATGTCGTTCTCGGTGGTCGGGTCGAGCAGCGAGTACGGGCTGTTCATGGGCGGTGCGGACAGCACGCAGCTCGGCAAGTACACCGTGAGCGTCGAGACGGGGCCCGTGGTCCACTCGTGCGACCGCGACGTGTATCTGGAGGGCACGGTGGGCTTCCACACGGCGCTCGACGGTGCGAACAGCTGCACGGTGCTCATCCAGTACAGCCCGTATCCCGAAGCCATCGGCAAGCCGATCTGGACGCACAACTTCTACGCCAAGGTGCTGGCCGGGCATTCCTATACGGTGCGGATCGACGGACTCTCCGACGCGTTCGAGCCCGGACTCACCATCTTCGGCGGCGGCGTGCTCGCGCAGAGCGTCGGGCCGATCGGACCGGACGGCGTGCGGGAGGTGACCTTCACGCCGGCCATCACGCGGTATGTTCTCGCCGAGATCAGCTCGGGCCGCTTCGTGGGCGGCGACTGGGTGAACCAGGTGGGCAGCTACGGGTTCACGTTCACGTCGAACTAGGCTGGGCCGAGCGTCCGTGTCCCGGCGCCATGGCGGCGCCGGGACGCGGACGTACGGCGCTCAATGCTTGTCGTCCGTCTTCGTGCCGCTCAGCAGGCTGTCGATCGCCGCTTTGCAGTCGACGGTGGGCTTTCCTTCGCTCGCGAGGTCGCCGTTGTGCTCCACGCACTCGCGCAGCTCCGTCGCGTGGAGCCGCGTGAGGACCGGCCGGAGCTGGTCGGCCGTGATGGCCGCGGGCCCGGAGAACGGCGCGTCGAGGCACATGATGAGATAGAACACCAGCGCCAGGCCGCCGGTGAGGATCGCCGTCGTGGTGTAGTGCAGCGACATGTCCTCGAACCCGTAGAGCCAGCAGCAGGCCACGGTGAGCACGCCGCCGAGCAGGACGACCACCCACACGACCCCGGTGAGCGATCCGTGCGTGGCGTAGCCGATCCGAGTGCGCCGCGCCGTGTAGAGCGCGTCGAAGCGGCCCAGCTCCTCCCGCATGATGATCGTCTGCCCCGGGTCGGTCGGCTTGGGCTTGACGTTCAGCAGGTCCTCATAGGCGTCCCGCAATTGCTGCCATCCGGCGCGGAACGTCCGGTTCTCCCCGGCGACGGCGCCGGCGGTGCGGCCCGTGTCCCCGTAGCGCGCGAGGATGTGCGTCGTGGCGGTATCATGGGTCGACACACACTGCAGGTTCGCGTTCCTGGCGCGGCTGGAGTCCGGGGCGACGCAATCCTGCACGTGCGCGGCACCCTGCGCCATCTGGGGCCACTCCGAATTGATGGACAGCACCAGATAGTTGCGCAGGTGCGGGATCATCGCGTCGTGCGCCGAGTCGTTGTTGGTCGCCGCGTCGAGGTCCCGGATGATGTCGGACACGAGCCCCGCCTCGTCGGTCACGGCGTCGCGCGCACGGTCGTAGTCGGTCCACGCCGCGAACACGATGAAGGCCAGCAGCACGGCGTTGATCACGCCGACGATGCCGGAGGCCGCCGCCATCACGTCGTTGTGGCGCCGGCGCCGGTCCAGCGGAATCATCCGCGAGACCGCCCACGGACCGCCGAACGAGAATACCGCGAACAGCACGAGGACGAGGATCAGCATCGGGACCGGGCCAGGAGGTGGGAGGTCGAACCTACGAACACCGGGCCGGGGCAGCAAGGTTTTGAGATGGGCAAGGCGAAGCGCTTACCTTTGATCCATGGCCGGCACGCTCACGGATCATCCCGATCGCCATGCGCTCGTGCGCCGCGGGCGCTGGCTCAGCGCCGCGACGGTGGCATACAACGGCCTGGAAGGCGTGCTCGCCCTCATCCTCGGGCTGAGTGCCGGCAGCGTCGCGCTGGTGGGGTTCGGATTCGACAGCGCCATCGAGCTCGCGGCGAGCGTCGTGGCGCTCTGGCGGCTCGGGGCCGACGCCGATCCGTCTCGCCGCGAGCGCGTGGAGCGGATCAGCCACCGCGTGATCGGATTCCTGTTCGTCGCGGTCGCGCTGTACGTGGGCTACGACGCCGCCGGCAGTCTGCTGCGGCGCCAGGAGCCGGAGGCGAGCCTCCCGGGGATCGTGCTCGCCGCCGTGTCGGTGGTGATCATGCCGTACCTCGCGCGCGAGAAGCGCCGGGTCGGCGCGGCGCTCGGCAGCCGCGCGCTGGTGTCGGAATCGGGCCAGACCTCGCTGTGCATGTACCTGTCGGCGATCCTGCTCGGCGGGCTCGCTCTGAACGCGCTCGTCGGGTGGTGGTGGGCCGATCCCGTCGCGGCGCTGGTCATGGTGCCGATCATCGCGCGCGAGGGCGTGGAAGGGCTGCGGGGTGAGTCGTCCTGCGACGACGACTGCCGGTAGCGCGTCGCCCTATCGTTCGCTCCCCGCCGCGTCGTCCCCCGCCCGCTCCGCCTGCTGCAGCCGCGCCGCGGCGGCC
>JBJKPA010000336.1:0-7898 GCA_046706905.1 Gemmatimonadaceae bacterium | reverse complement strand
TCGAGCTGATGACCTCGCCCCGGACGGTGAACCGCATGTCGGTGACCTCCTCGGGGCGCTCGTCGATGAGGAGCACGATGAGCACGACCTCGGGATAGTTCTCGGCGATGGCGTTGGCGATCTTCTGCAGGAGGATCGTCTTGCCGGCGCGCGGCGGCGACACGATGAGGCCGCGCTGGCCCTTGCCGATCGGCGCGATGAGGTCGAGCACGCGCAGGCTGAGGTCGCCGCTCGTCACTTCCATGTGGAAGCGGTCTTCCGGGTAGCGCGGGCGGAGGTTTTCGAACGCGACCCGTTCCTTGGCCGCCTCGGGGTCGCCGCCGTTGACCGCCTCGACCTTGAGCAGGGCGAGGTAGCGCTCCCATTCCTTCGGCGGGCGGACCTGGCCCTGGACCGTGTCGCCGGTCTGGAGCCCGAATCGTTTGACCTGCGACGGCGAGACGTAGATGTCGTCGGGGCCGGCCAGGTAGTTGTAGTCCTGGCTGCGCAGGAAGCCGTAGCCCTCGGGGAGCACCTCGAGCACGCCCTCGCCGCTGAGCAGGGTGCCGTTGGCGAGCAGCGCCTGTTCTATGCGGAAAGTCAGATCGTGGCGCAGCAGCGTCTCGACATCGCTGAGCTCCAGCTCCTGCGCCATCTCGAGGAGGGCGGGGAGCGGCTTGCGCTTGAGCTCAGCGATGCTGACGAGTGCCGGAGAAGAAGACGGCGAGGACATGTACGACGGACCGCTTGCGATTGACGAAACCAGGCGCCGGGAGAGTCGGGGCCGATGCCGGATCGGCCGTGGAGTCCGCTTTGGGGGAAGGAACGTCTGAGCGGATGCGCTCGGGACCCGCCGAACGCGGTCGTGCGATAGAGGTGAAATGACGCGCGCGACAGGATTCGAACCTGTGACCTTCGGCTCCGGAGGCCGACGCTCTATCCAGCTGAGCTACGCGCGCGGGTAGAGACTAAACGTAGCCGGGCCGGCGACCCGGTTCAAGCGAGCGGGGCGCGCCGCCGGCCCGCGCGGCACCTGTCGGTGCCCGTCCGCCCCCTCTATAATGCGACACGTCGCCCGCGCGCCCGCGACCTCCGACGGGGCGTCCCGCCCGCGACGCTCCCGCCTCCGCGCTTCCCGAGCCAGGGTCCATGCCGCGCTTTCTCCTGGGCATTTCCGCGTTCTACCACGACAGTGCCGCGTGCCTCGTGCGCGACGGCGCAATCGTGGCCGCGGCCCAGGAGGAACGGTTCACGCGCGTGAAGGGCGACGAGGCCTTTCCGGCGCGCGCGATCGCCTTCTGCCTCCGCGCGGCGGGCATCGCGGCGCGCGACCTCGAGGCCGTGGCGTTCTACGACAAGCCGCTGCTCAAGCTCGACCGCGTGTTCGAGACCTTTCTGTGGATGGCGCCGGCGGGCCTCGCCTCGTTCCGGCACGGCGCACCGCTCTGGGGACGCGACCGGCTGGACATCGAGCGCACGATCCGCCGCGGCCTCGACGACTACGCCGGCCGCGTGCTGTTCACCGAGCACCACGAGTCGCACGCGGCGAGCGCGTTCTATCCTTCGCCCTTCGACCGCGCGGCGATCCTGACCGTGGACGGCGTGGGCGAATGGGCCACGGCGTCGATCGGCGTGGGACGCGACGCGACGATCGAGCTGCGGCAGGAGCTGCACTGGCCCGACTCGCTCGGCCTCCTCTATTCGGCGTTCACCTATCACGCCGGATTCAAGGTCAACTCGGGCGAGTACAAGCTGATGGGCCTCGCGCCGTACGGCGAGCCGACGTACGTGGACGCGATCTACCGCGAATTGGTGGACCTGCGCGACGACGGATCGTTCACGCTCAACCAGGCGTATTTCGACTATCTGGGCGGGTTGACGATGACCAACCGCGCCTTCTCGGCGCTGTTCGGCGGGCCGCCGCGCCGGCCGGAATCCGATCTCACGCAGCGGGAGATGGATCTGGCGCGCTCGGTGCAGGAGGTGTGCGAGGAGATCGTGCTCCGGATGGCGCGCACCGCGCGGCGGGAGACCGGCGAGTCCAAGCTGTGCCTCGCGGGCGGGGTGGCGCTCAACGCCGTGGCCAACGGGAAGCTGCGCCGCGCCGGGGTGTTCGAGGACATCTGGGTGCAGCCGGCCGCCGGCGACGCCGGCGGCGCGATCGGCGCGGCGCTGGCCGGCTGGCATGAGTATCTGCAGATGGACCGCCGGGCCGACGGCTGTCACGACGGCATGCACGGCGCGCTGCTCGGCCCGTCGTACGATGCCGACGAGATCGAATGCGCGCTCGCGGCGCTGGACGCCAAATGGGAGCGGCTCGACCGCGCGGGCGCCGTCGCGCGCGCCGCGGAGCTGCTGGCCGACGGGCAGGTCGTCGGATGGTTCGACGGCCCGATGGAGTTCGGGCCGCGCGCGCTGGGGGCGCGGAGCATCCTGGCCGACGCGCGCGACGCCGGGATGCAGGCGCGGATCAACCTCAAGGTCAAGTTCCGCGAGGGATTCCGCCCCTTCGCGCCGAGCGTGCTGGCCGAGCACGCGGCCGACTACTTCGATCTGTCGGGCGACTCGCCGTACATGGTGTTCGTGGAGCCGGTGCGGGAATCGCGGCGGCTGCCGGTGCCCGCCGGCGACACGCGGTGGGGGATCGAGCGGCTCAACGTGCCGCGGTCGGACATCCCCGCCGTGACGCATCTCGACTACTCGGCGCGCCTGCAGACGGTGACCGAAGACCGGGCGCCGGGGTTGCACGAAGTGTTGGCGGCGTTTCACGCGCGCACCGGCTGCCCGCTGCTGGTGAACACCTCGTTCAACGTGCGCGGGGAGCCCATCGTGTGTTCGCCGGCTGACGCCTACGACTGCTTCATGCGCACCAATCTCGACGCGCTGGTCATGCCTCCCTTCGTCCTCCGCAAGCAGGACCAACCCGTTCAGGACCCCGCGAAATGGCAACGGCCGATCGCGCTCGACTGACCCGCCACGACGGGATGATGTTCGCGTTCACGCTGGCGGCGGCGTTCTCCGTGCTGTCGGTGGTGGCGGCGTGGCGCCGGCGGACGGCGACGGCCGAGGTGATGTTCGCGCTCGGGGTCCTGCTGTTGCTCGCCGGCATGATCGCGCCGACGTACCTGGGGCCGTTCCGGCGGGCCTGGATGGCGTTGGGACACGCGATTTCGAAGGTCACGAGCCCGGTGGTGATGGGGCTGCTGTATTTCGTGGCGCTGACCCCGATCGGCTATCTTCGACGCACGTTCGGGCGGAGCCCGCTGGCGCGCAGCCGGTCGGCGACGAGCTACTGGATTCCCCGCAGCGAGCGCGACGCCGACGAGCGGCGGCGGGCCCTCGAACGGCAGTTCTGACCCGGATTCCTCGATGGCCACTCTCAGCGTGTTGCGGCAACTGTGGGCGTTCATGAAGCAGCGCAAGAAGCTCTGGCTGCTGCCCATCATCGTGCTGCTCATCCTGCTCAGCGCCCTGCTGCTGCTCGTTCAGGGGTCGGCGCTGGCGCCGTTCATCTACTCGATCTTCTGATGTCACGCCTCCGCTACTGGATCTTCCTCGCGATCACCGTCCTGTCGCCGGTCATTCTGATCGGCGTGGTGGAGGTCGTGCTCCGCGTCACGTGGAAGGGAGGCGACATCCCGGTGTTCGTGCCGGCGCCGGCGCCGCTCACCGGCTACCTCGTGCCGAACCCGGCGCTGGGCGAGCGCTACTTCGCGCTGCAGAAGAATCCGCCGAGCCCGCTGGTCGAGCCGTTCGCGGCGCAGAAGCCCGCCAACGGCTTCCGCGTGTTCGTGCTGGGCGCATCGGCCGCGGCCGGGTTCCCGTGGCCGCCCAACGGCACCTTCTCGCACCTCCTGCAGGACGCGCTCCGCGACGTGATGCCCGACGATTCGGTGGAGGTGATCAACCTCGCGATCCCGGCGACCAACACGTACGCGATCCTCGATCAGACCGACGCCGTGATCGCCCAGCACCCGGACGCGGTGATGATCTACTCCGGGCACAACGAGTACTACGGCGCCCTGGGCGTCGGCTCCACCGAGAGCGTGGGCTCGTCGCCGCCGCTGGTCCGGACGTATCTGTGGCTGGAACGCTTCCGCACGTTCATGGCGCTGCGCGACGGGATCGCGAAACTGCGCCGGTCGTTCTCCAGGAAGCCGAAGAGCGCGCAGCAGGCCGCGAGCTTCATGGAAGTCGTGGCTGGCGACCAGGAGATCCCGCTGGGCGGCAAGGCCTACCAGGCGGGGGTGCGGCAGTTCCGCGAGAACCTGGAGCGCATCCTGGGCAAGTTCCGGGCGGCGCACATCCCGGTGTTCATCGCCAGCCTGGCGAGCAATTACGAGATGCACCCCTTCGCGTCGCCGGCCAACGCGGCGCCGGGGGGCGCCGACGCCGTGTACGACTCGGCGAGCGCGGCGTACGCCCGCGGTGACAGCGTGGTGGCGCGCGGGCTGTACGAGCGGGCGCACGACATGGACGTGGTGCGGTTCCGGGCGCCGAGCGAGTTCGACCGCGTGATCCGCGAGGTGGCCAAGGAGGAGGGGGCGACGTACGTGCCGGTGGACGAGGCGTTCCGCGCCGCGTCGCCGGACAGCGTGATCGGGAACAACCTGATCCTCGAGCACGTGCACCCCAATCAGGCCGGCGTGGCGCTCATCGGACACGAGTTCTGGCGGCGCTGGACAGCGCGCACTTCGAGGGGCAGGCGGTGCAGCTCGCGCGCCTCAAGCCGTGGAGCGACTACGTGGCCGGCATGGACATCACGCCGTTCGACCGGATGATGGTGCACCACACCGTGAAGACACTCACCACGCGTTGGCCGTTCGTGCCGGCGTCGCAGGATCAGGACTATCGCGGCACGTACAAGCCCAAGGGCGTGGTGGACAGCCTGGCGTTCCTGGCGTCGGCGGGATTCCCGTGGCGGCAGGCCAAGGTCGAGGTGGGCGAGTACTACGAGAAGGCCGGGTTCCCCGACTCCGCGCTGGCGGAGTATCGGGGGCTGATCCGCGACGTGCCCTTCGCGTCGCTGCCGTACGAGCTGGCGGGCCGGGCGTTCATGGCGCTGAAGAAGCCCGACAGCGCCGTGGTGATGCTGCAGGACGCGTACGCGATCCGGCCGAGCCCGTTCTCGGCCTACACGCTGGGCATGCACTCGGCGCAGGAGAAGGACTATTCGCAGGCCGCGACGTACCTCACCAAGGCGATGACGCTCGATCCGAGCAATCCCGAGCCGGTGTACCAGCTCTCGCTGACGTACGCGATGCTGCACAATCTGCAGGGGGCGCAGGCGGCGGCGATGCGGGTGTATCAGCTCCAGCCCAAATTTCCCGGGTTGGCGAAATGGATGCAGGCGCTGGGGCTGACGAAATAGGCCGTTGACGGTCCGGGGTTGACCGTTATCGGTCAACTGATAAGACGGGACGCTTGACGGATCGTGGGCCGAACGGTAGTGTGTCGGCGTACCGATACAGTCGCCGGAGCGGGTGGCCGGCGGCAGGGGTGGCCGCATGCGGCTGGTGCCCGACCGCGCGATGCTTCGCGCGCTGGCCCGGAGTCCGGTGTTCACGGTGGTCGCGGTGCTGTCGTTGGCGCTGGCGATCGGCGTGACGACGACGGCGTACTCGATCGTGGACGCGGTGGAGCATCCGCCGGTGATCGGGGACGATCCGGGGCACACGTTCGGGCTGTTCGGAACCGGGATGGACCGGGACCGCAAATACCACTTCCAGGAGCTGTACGCGGCTCTGTACGCGCACCGCGGCCTGTTCCGGTCGTTCGCGGCCTACAGCCCGGAGTGGACCACGGTGATCGCAGCCGGGCAACCCGTGTGGGCGCAGGTGATGCACGTGAGCGCGAACTTCTTCGACGTGCTCGGTGTGGTGCCGGCCATCGGCCAGGGATTCCGTCCAGCGGACGCCGACCATCCGGCCGCGGCTGGTGCGCTGCTCGGGTATGCGATGTGGCGGCGGGTGTACGGCGGCGCGCCGCTCACTGGACTCACCGTGACGGTCGGGGATGAAACTTACCCGGTGGAGGGCGTGCTTCCGCCGGAGATGGACGGCGAGACCAACGGAACCACGTCGTCGCTCGTCTGGGTGCGAATGCCCCGGGCCGGAGTGGAGCAGGGGCGGGGAATGCCGTTCTTCGTATCGGCGCTGGTCCGGACCAAGCCGGGGCAGAGCGTGGCGCAGATGGCGCAGCAGCTGGCCGCCATCGTGCAACCGTTCGCGGATGAGTACGGAATATGGCCTGGGTATCCGTTGGTCTATGCGATCCGGCCGAGTCTCCCGCGCCCCGGCAAGGTCACCGAGATCCACAAGGCGCTGGCGGCCGCGGCGCTGGTGGTGCTGCTCATCGCCTGCGCCAACGTCGCCAACCTGCTCGTGGCGCGGGTGATCAGCCGGCAGCGCGACATCGCGGTGCGGATGGCGGTGGGCGCGTCGGGGTATGACGTGGCGCGGTACGTGATCGGCGAGGCGGGGGTGCTGGCCGCGGTCGGGGGCGCCGGCGGCATCCTGCTCTCGCTCTGGGGCATGCACTTCGTCGAGTACCAGATCGGTGCGGATGTGACCGGCTTGAGCGGGCTGGTGCCCCACCTGAGCTGGCGCGTGCTGCTGTTCTCGATCGGACTCTCGGCGGGGACCGTGCTGCTCATCGCGTGGGGCGCCGTGCTGCGGGCGCGGCGGACGAACGTGAACGAGGCGATGAAGAACGGCACGGCGGCCACCACGCACCGGAGCGGCCGGCTCTACCGGTGGCTGGTGGTGACCGAGCTGGCGATGTCGCTGGTGGTGCTGATGGGCGCGGCGCTCCTGCTGCGCGCGGTGTCGGCGGTGCGGGGATTCCAGTTCGGGTATGACCCGGCACGGGTCGTGTACGCCAACATCAACAAGGATCCGTGGCCGGAGCTGCACGACCAGTCGGCGCACGAAGCGCGGTTCGCGGGCCTGCTGGCCGGCGTGCGCGAGATCCGCGGCGTCCGCGCGGCGGCGTGGATGAACAGCGCGATGCCCGAGGGCGAGATCCTGACGTCGGACGTGGGGGGCGCCGACCCGAAGCAGCTCTTCATGCGAAGCTACATGGTGGGATCGCCTGGGTTGCTGACGCTGCTCGGCGTGAAGCTCGTGAAGGGGCGCGACTTCGAGGCGGGGGACGCGGCGTCGAGTGGGGTGGCGATCGTCGACGACAGCACGGCGGCGGCGCTCTGGCCGCACATGTCGCCGCTCGGGCATCTGGTGAAGCTCGGCACCGAGTCGGGGAACGCGCAGTGGGTCCGGGTGATCGGCGTGGCGCGCACGGTGAGCCTGAGTTTCGAGTCCGATCCCGACATGGGGCCGCTGCCCACGATCTACGTGGCGGGCGCCGGCCGGCTGGGCGACACGCGGCGGCTCGTGATCCGGACCGACCGCGCCGAGGGGGCGGCGATGCTCGGGGTGCTGCGGTACCTGCGCGGCGTGCTGCCGGGTCCCAACCAGCCGCACTTCCAGTCGTGGACCCAGGGGTTCGGACAGGAGATCCGCGAGCGGCAGTCGGTGGCGTTCCTGTTCCAGATGATCGGGCTGTTCGCGCTCGTGCTCTCCACGATCGGGGTCTACGGGACGCTGGCCTACACCGGAGCGCAGCGGACGCGCGAGTTCGCGATGCGGATCGCGCTCGGCGCGCAGCCGCGCGACGTGTGGCGGCTGGTCGTGGACGAGGCGCTGCTGCTCGTGTTGGGTGGGACGGCGGTGGGGGGATTCGCGGCGATGTGGGCGGCGTCGAGCATCGAGCGGCTCTTGTACACGGTGAGTCCCGTGGACGCGGTGGCCCTGGTCACGGCGGAGGCGATCCTGGTGGGGACGTCGCTGGCGGCGTCGGTGGGGCCGGCGCTGAGGGCCACGCGGGCGGATCCGGTGGACCTGTTGAGGGCGACATGAGCG
>JBJKPA010000335.1:0-8792 GCA_046706905.1 Gemmatimonadaceae bacterium | reverse complement strand
CTCAACGATCTCTACCGCCGCGTCATCAACCGCAACAACCGCCTGCAGAAGCTCATCTCGCACCGCGCGCCGGAAGTCATCCTGCGCAACGAGAAGCGCATGCTCCAGGAGGCGGTGGACGCGCTGTTCGACAACGGCCGCCGCTCCAAGGCGATCCGCGGCCGCGGCAAGCGCCCGCTCAAGTCGCTGTCCGACATGCTCAAGGGCAAGCAGGGCCGGTTCCGCCAGAACCTGCTCGGCAAGCGCGTGGACTACTCGGGCCGCTCGGTCATCGTGGTCGGCCCCGAGCTCCGGCTCCACCAGTGCGGCCTGCCCAAGCTGATGGCGCTCGAGCTGTTCAAGCCGTTCATCATCCACAAGCTCGTCGAGAAGGGCATCGCCGAGACGGTCAAGCGCGCCAAGAAGATCGTGGAGCGCGAGAGCCCCGAGGTGTACGAGATCCTCGAGGAGATCATCCGCGACCACCCGGTGCTGCTCAACCGCGCGCCGACGCTCCACCGCCTGGGCATCCAGGCGTTCGAGCCGGTGCTCGTCGAGGGCAAGGCCATCCGCATCCACCCGCTCGTCTGCGCCGCGTTCAACGCGGACTTCGACGGCGACCAGATGGCCGTGCACGTGCCGCTGTCCTTCGAAGCCCAGCTCGAGGCGCGGCTCCTCATGCTGTCCAGCAACAACATTCTCAAGCCCTCCGACGGCCGCCCCGTCGCCGAGCCGAGCCAGGACATCGTGCTCGGCTGCTACTTCGCGACCAAGGCGCCGGTGGGCTTCGACAAGGCCGACCTCGCCAAGCTCCCGCACGTGACCTCGGTGGCCGAAGTGGAGACCGAGATCGCGCTGCACCGCATGGACATGCACACCCCGGTGCTCTACTGGGTGTCGGATGCCCGCGGCGCGCGCTGGGAGAAGACGACCGCCGGGCGCGTGCTGTTCAACGCCATCGTGCCCGCCGAACTCGGTTTCAAGAACCACGACATGAAGAAGAAGGCGCTCTCGGAGCTGGTGTTCGAGGCCTACCGGATGTCGGGCCTCGCCGCCACGGTCCAGTTCCTGGACCGGCTCAAGGAGTTCGGCTTCTTCAACGCCACGCGCGGCGGCATCTCGATCGGCATCGAGGATCTCCAGATCCCGTCCGCCAAGCGCGAGCTGCTCACCGAGGCCGAGGAGCGCGTCGAGCGTTTCCAGCGCGCCTACCAGAGCGGCAACATCACGAACGGCGAGCGCTACAACAAGGTGATCGACACCTGGACCCACGCCAACTCCGACGTGGCCGAGGCGATGGTGCGCGCCATGCGCGAGTCCAAGGAAGGGTTCAACCCGGTGTTCATGATGTTCGACTCCGGGTCCCGTGGCTCGCGTGACCAGATCCGCCAGCTGGCCGGCATGCGCGGCCTGATGGCCAAGCCGCAGAAGAAGCTCACCGGCGGCATCGGCGAGATCATCGAGACGCCCATCAAGTCGAACTTCCGCGAGGGGCTCTCGACGCTCGAGTACTTCACCTCGACCCACGGCGCCCGCAAGGGTCTGGCCGACACCGCGCTCAAGACGGCCGACGCCGGCTACCTCACCCGCCGCCTCGTGGACGTCGCGCAGGACGTGACGATCACCGAGGAGGATTGCGGCACCATCCAGGGCCTCGAGATCTCGGCGCTCAAGGAAGGCGAGGACATCATCGAGCCGCTCTCCGAGCGCATCGTGGGCAACGTGGCCGCCGACGACGTCGAGGATCCGCACGAGATCGACGAGACGGGCCGCCGCACGCTGCTCGTCGAGGCCGGCACGCTGATCGACGAGGAGACCGCCCGCGCCATCGAGGAGGCGGGCATCGAGACCGTCCGCATCCGCTCCGTGCTGACCTGCGAGGCCAAGCGCGGGCTCTGCCGCATGTGTTACGGCCGCAACCTGGCCACCATGCAGATGGTGGACCTCGGCGAGGCCGTCGGCATCATCGCCGCGCAGTCCATCGGCGAGCCGGGTACGCAGCTCACGCTGCGCACCTTCCACATCGGCGGCGCCGCGTCGCGCATCGCCGAGCAGACGGCGCGCAAGTCCAAGGTGGCCGGCCTCGTGGAGTACGGCGACCGCCTCACCGCAGTCACCAGCCCCGAGGGCCAGCGCATCGTCACGTCGTACGAGGGCGAGATCATCATCCGGCCGGCCAGCGACAAGGCGGCGGTCGGGATCGGCGCCCGCCTGCAGGTGCCGCTCGGCGCCATCCTCATGGTGCAGGACGGCGACGAGGTAAAGCGCGACCAGATCATCTTCACCTGGGACCCGTACACCAACCCGATCATCGCCGACTGCGAAGGCACGGTGAAGTTCGTGGACATCATCGACGACGAGTCCGTCGCCGAGGAGCTCGACGAGCTGACCGGCCTGCGCCAGCGCGTGATCATCGAGGATCGCGAGAAGAAGCTCCACCCGCACATCGAGATCGTGCAGGAGAAGGGCGGGAAGGAGAAGCGCATCCGCGACTACGTCATCCCGGTGGGCGCCCAGCTCACGGTGGACGACGGACAGAAGATCTTCGCCGGCTCGATCCTGGCCAAGGTGGGCCGCGAGGCGTACAAGACCCGCGACATCACCGGCGGTCTGCCGCGCGTGGCCGAGCTGTTCGAGGCCCGGCGGCCCAAGGATCCGGCCACCATCTCCGAGGTGGACGGCGTCGTGAAGTTCGGCGAGATCAAGCGCGGCAAGCGCGAGATCTACGTGTCGCCGGTCCGCATCGACGGCGGCAACTGGGTCGTGGACGACACGCAGGAGGCGCACCTGTACGAGGTACCCGCCGGCAAGCACCTGCGCGTGCACGAGGGCGACCGCGTGCGCGCCGGCGACCGCCTGTCCGAGGGCCCGGTGAACCCGCACGACATCCTGCGCATCAAGGGCCCGCGCGCCGTGCAGGAGTACCTCCTCAACGAAGTGCAGGAGGTCTACCGCCTGCAGGGTGTGAAGATCAACGACAAGCACATCGGCGTGATCGTGCGCCAGATGCTCCAGAAGGTCCGCATCCTGACGCCCGGCGACACGCAGTTCCTGGAAGGCGAGCACGTGGACAAGCAGGTGTTCCGCACCGAGAACGACCGCGCGAAGAAGCACAAGGAAGAGCCCTCGATGGCCGAGCCGCTCCTGCTCGGCATCACCAAGGCCAGCCTCACCACGCAGTCGTTCATCTCGGCTGCCAGCTTCCAGGAGACGACGCGCGTGCTCACCGATGCCGCGATCCGCGGGGCCAAGGACGATCTCCTGGGCCTCAAGGAGAACATCATCATCGGCCACCTCATCCCGGCCGGCACCGGCATGTACCGGTACCAGCAGGTCGAGATGGACGTCGAGGCACCGGAAGGCTTCAACGTCCTGCCGCCGTTGCCCGAGCCGCTGCCCGGCGTGTTCGCGATGACGGAGGAGGAAGAGGCGCTCCCGGTGGCCCGCCCCGGCGTGCCCGACGAGCTGTAGTCGGCGGCTTCGCCCTTCACGAGACGGCGGTGCGGCCCGTCCGGATCCGTCCGGACGGGCCGCGTCGTTCCGGCGAGCGGCTCCGGCGGCGGTCCTCCGTGCATGCCGCATGGGATAACCACCGATCATGAGGATTGCGGTGTCGAGGTCTCGCGCTTATTCGGGTTACCGGGGCCCCGCCGCCGAACCGGCCCTCATCCGCCTCGACTTCCATGGAGAGGCGCAGCGGCCCAAGCCACGGCGCCGCCGGAGGTTGACCCGTTTTCACGCCTCCGCTACCTTTCCCTTTCTGTTCCGTGCCGCCCATCCGGGGCGATCCACGTAGAAGCAGATCCACGAACAGTCCACAGTTCATGCCGACCATCAATCAGCTCGTCCGGCGCTCGCGCCGCGACGTGGCCAAGAAAGAGAAGTCTCCGGCGCTCAAGTCGAATCCGTTCCGGCGCGGTGTGTGCACCCGCGTCTACACGACGACGCCGAAGAAGCCGAACTCGGCGCTGCGAAAGGTCGCCAAGGTGCGCCTCACGAACGGCTTCGAAGTCATCGCCTACATTCCCGGTGAGGGCCACAACCTGCAGGAGCACTCGATCGTGCTCGTGCGCGGCGGCCGCGTGAAGGATCTCCCGGGCGTGCGCTACCACATCGTGCGCGGCTCGCTCGACGCCTCGGGCGTGAACGGCCGCAACCAGAGCCGTTCCAAGTACGGCACCAAGAAGCCGAAGGCGGGGAAATAAGCCATGAGCCGACGCAAGAGTGCCGTGAAGCGCAGCGTCCTGCCCGACGCGCGCTACGACAGCCAGACCGTCTCGAAGTTCATCAACGCGATGATGCTCAAGGGCAAGAAGTCGGTGGCCGAGCGCATCTTCTACGGCGCGATGGACATCGTCGAGGCGAAGACGGGGCAGCCCGGCGTGAACGTGTTCAAGCAGGCGCTGTCGAACGTGAAGCCGGTGGTCGAGGTGAAGAGCCGCCGCGTGGGCGGCGCCACCTACCAGGTGCCGGTGGAGGTGCGCCCCGAGCGGCGCACTGCGCTCGCCATGCGCTGGGTCATCTCGTACTCCCGCGACCGCGGCGAGAAGTCGATGGCCGAGAAGCTGGCCGCCGAGGTGATCGCGGCGTCCAAGGGCGAAGGCAACGCGGTGAAGAAGAAGGAAGACACGCACCGCATGGCCGACGCCAACAAGGCGTTCGCGCACTATCGCTGGTAAGCGACCTCAGCGAACTGCAATTCCGACGCCCCGTCCGGCCGAGCCGGGCGGGGCGTTTCGCGTCGTGGCGCGATCCGGGCATCAAGAAAAGGGGGAACTGCAGACGATCCGGATGGCTCGGATGAAACGGGTACGGCAACCGCAACTGCAACGGCAAGAAGAAGGGGGCTTCAAGGGGAGATCGGTTCGCCCGCCGCGCCGAGTCCCTCCTCCGAAGCCTCCCCGTTCATGCAGTCTGCAGTATCGGTATCGTCCGATCGATCCGGATCATCTGCGGTTCCCTGCTTTCTTGATGCCCGGATGCCACCAGGCAGTGAGAGTGCAGACGATCTGGACGGCCACAACCGGCGGACAGAACGGGTACGAACGGAAAGGAAGCAGGGGGCTCGACGAGAAGATCGGCCTGCCGGGGCGCGTCAGAACCCGAAGCCGAAGTCGATGGCCACGAGCCAGGGGTGGCTCTCGGTCGGCGTGCTCACCCGGCGGTAGATCCCCACGCGGGGGCCGAGGGCGATGAAGGGCAGGATGTCGAGGTCGGCCCCGATGTAGGTGGCATTGCCGGGGGCCTGCCAGGGGTCGTGGACGGTGCGGAGCACGGAGAACCCGCCGGCGATGCCGCCCCCGAACCGGCCGGTGGAGTACACGTAGGTGACCGACGCGCGTTCGGCGCCCAGCCCCGGGGCGAGGGAGAAGAGGAGCTCCCGGGAGGGCTGCAGGGGGTCGTGGCCCTGGTCGAGGTTCATCCCGACGCCGGCGGTGAAGGAGAGCCGCTGGGGGACGCCGAAGCGGACGCCGAGGAAGGGGAAGACCCGGGAATTCGTGGACTCGAGGGCGCCGGTGCCGGCGCTCTGGGCGGCGGCCGGGGCCGGGGCGGCGAGGGCGAATCCGAGGCCGAGGGCCAGGGTGCCGAGGGCGAGGCGGGGGGCCAGGAGGTGGGGCGCGGAGCGTCGCATGGGTAGCGGTCTCACGGTGAGAGGCGGGGCACCAGAACCCTACGAGAAAGGTGGCGGGGAGAATTCGGGTTGGGGGCCGTTGACTTCGCTCCAACCGCCAATAAATTCAAGGGGCTACGGGAATTCTGAACGATCGATTCCCTGGCAGTTGGTCTGTCGGCGGACTGCGCGCCGACCCCTATGGGCTCGCCGATGAGAGCGAGGGGACTACCGACCGGCCGGAGCGCCCGTGGCGCCGAGGCTCCCGAAAAGCAACGCAGGACAATCTGACGTCGAGCGCAGGTGGTGGCTCGGCGCGCCATGGGTCCCGGCCCGCGCCGTAGTGGCGGGCACACCCGGCGGCAGCGGATGGATACCGGCTCCTCTGGAGCGTCCCGGTCCACCCGCGTTTTTGCTGGTGGAAGCTGGCAGGTCACGACAATCACGATCAAGAGGCGGCGCGTCCGCGCGCCGCGTGCAGAGAGAGACCGTTTTCGTATGGCACGTACCACTCCGCTCGCTGAGTACCGCAACATCGGCATCATGGCCCACATCGATGCCGGGAAGACGACTACGACCGAGCGCATCCTCTACTACACCGGCAAGCAGCACAAGATCGGCGAGGTGCACGAAGGCGCCGCGACGATGGACTGGATGGAGCAGGAGCAGGAGCGCGGCATCACGATCACGTCGGCCGCGACGACCTGTTTCTGGCGCCGGCATGGGCAGAGCCACGAGACGGGCGACGGGCCGGAGTACCGGATCAACATCATCGACACGCCGGGGCACGTGGACTTCACGGTCGAGGTGGAGCGGTCGCTGCGGGTGCTCGACGGCGCGGTGACGCTGCTCGACTCGGTGGCCGGGGTGGAGCCCCAGACGGAGACGGTGTGGCGGCAGGCCGACCGGTACAACGTGCCGCGGCTGATCTTCGCCAACAAGATGGACCGCGTGGGTGCGGATTTCGATCGCTGTTTGACAATGGTGCGCAACCGGTTGTCGCGGAACGCGCACCCGCTGCAGCTGCCGGTGGGATCGGGCGAGTTGTTCACGGGCCACATCGACGTGATCGAGCGCAAGCAGTACATCTTCGACGAGGCGTCGCTGGGCAAGACGTTCAGCGTGGTGGCGGTGCCGCCGGAGTTCGAGGAGCGGGTGGAGCTGGCGCGGCACGAGCTGATCGAGGCCGCGGTCGCGCACGACGACGAACTGCTCGAGAAGTATCTCTCGGGCGAGGAGCTGTCGGTGGCGGAGATCCGCCGGGCGATCCGCAAGGCGACGATCGCGCTGCAGTTCGTGCCCGTGCTGTGCGGGGCCTCGTTCAAGAACAAGGGCGTGCAGGCGCTGCTCGACGCGGTGATCGACTTCCTGCCGTCGCCGTCGGACGTGCCGGCGATCAGCGGCCACGTGCCGTATCACGACGAGCACTTCGAAACGCGCGAGACGAGCGACGCGGCGCCGTTCGCGGCGCTGGCGTTCAAGATCGCGACCGATCCGTTCGTCGGAAAGCTGACGTTCTTCCGCGTCTACTCGGGCGTGCTGAAGTCGGGGTCGTACGTCTACAACTCGACGAAGGACAAGCGGGAGCGCGTGGGGCGGCTGCTGCAGATGCACGCCAACAAGCGCGAGGAGATCGAGGAAGTGCGGGCCGGCGACATCGCGGCCGCGATCGGGCTCAAGGACACGCGCACCGGCGACACGATGTGCGACGACGACCACCCGATCATCCTCGAGGCGATGAAGTTCCCGAACCCGGTGATCGACGTTGCGATCGAGCCGAAGACCAAGGCCGACCAGGACAAGCTGGCGATCGCGCTGCAGAAGCTGGCCGAAGAGGATCCGACGTTCCGCGTGCACTCCGATCCGGAGACCGGACAGACGATCATCTCGGGGATGGGCGAGCTGCACCTCGAGATCATCGTGGACCGCATGATGCGCGAGTTCAAGGTGGACGCGAACATCGGCCGCCCGCAGGTGGCGTACCGCGAGACGGTGCGCCGGCGTGTCGAGAAGGTGGACGGCAAGTTCATCCGGCAGTCGGGCGGCAAGGGCCAGTACGGGCACGTGGTGATCAACCTCGAGCCGTCGGACACCGGGGCGGGATTCGTGTTCGAGGACAAGATCGTGGGCGGCGTGATTCCCCGCGAGTACATCGGGCCGGTGGAGCAGGGCATCAAGGAGGCGCTGGAGAGCGGCGTCCTGGCCGGCTACCCGATGGTGGACGTGAAGATCGAGCTGGTGTACGGCTCGTATCACGAAGTGGACTCCAGCGAGATGGCGTTCAAGATCGCGGGGTCCATGGCGTTCAAGGAGGCGGCGAAGAAGGCGCACCCGGTGCTGCTCGAGCCGCTGATGAACGTCGAAGTGGTGAGCCCGGAGCAGTACATGGGGGACGTGCTCGGCGACCTCTCATCGCGCCGGGGCAAGATCGGAGGGATGACGCAGCGTGGCGAGGCGCAGGTCATCGCCGCGACGGTGCCGCTCTCCGAGATGTTCGGCTACTCCACGAAGCTGCGCTCCATGTCGCAGGGTCGGGCGGTGTACTCCATGGAGTTCGCCCACTACGAGGAAGTGCCGAAGTCGAAGTCGGAAGAGATCATCAGCAAGGTCAAGGCGTAAGTCGGAGAGCGGGAGGGGGCCGTGGGGCCCGCCTCTCACAGTCAACAACGCAGTAGCTCAACTCACTCAGGAACAGTACCATGGCTAAGGCAAAGTTCGAGCGTACCAAGCCGCACGTGAACGTCGGCACGATCGGGCACGTGGACCACGGCAAGACGACCCTTACCGCGGCGCTCACCAAGATCTCGGCGGACAAGGGCTACGGCACCAAGTACGTCGCGTACGACGAAGTCGCGAAGGCCTCGGAGTCGCAGGGCCGCCGCGACGCGACGAAGATCCTCACGATCGCGACGTCGCACGTCGAATACGAGACCGAGCACCGGCACTACGCCCACGTGGACTGCCCGGGCCACGCCGACTACGTGAAGAACATGATCACGGGCGCGGCGCAGATGGACGGCGCGATCCTCGTCGTGAGCGCGGTCGACGGCCCGATGCCGCAGACCCGCGAGCACATCCTCCTGGCCCGCCAGGTGAACGTGCCCTCGATCGTCGTCTTCCTCAACAAGTGCGACCTCGTGGACGATCCCGAGCTGCTCGACCTGGTCGAGCTCGAGGTCCGCGAGCTGCTCAGCAAGTACGA
>JBJKPA010000334.1:0-5094 GCA_046706905.1 Gemmatimonadaceae bacterium | reverse complement strand
GCCCGAGACCGGGTGGCTGGACGAGGGGATGGCGATCGAGGCGGAGGAGCTGGGCTCGCTGCACTACGAGGCCGAGTGTCCGCCGCCGTCGTGCCGCACCGATCCCACGCAGCTGTTCCCGGATTCCGCCGAGGGGTTCGTGAACGACTTCCTGTACGATTCGTACCAGTACGCCCTGCTCCCCGACACGGCGAGCGTGACGCTGCATTCCGACGCCGACGGCGGCTTCTCCTGGCGCGGCGGCGACTGGGCGCTGGTCCATTATCTGGGCGACCAGTACGGACACCAGATCTGGCGGACGATGGAGAGCTCGACGGCGACCGGCGCGGCGAACATCTCGCAGGCCACCGGCGTGCCGTTCGCGCAGACGTTCTCCAACTTCGGGCTGGCGCTCTACACCGACAGCCTGCCGGGGCTGCCGCGCAATACGGCGCCGTTGGCGAACCGCTTCACGACCCGGAACCTGCGTCAGCTCTGGGCCCGGCTGTACACGACGAGCGGGAATACGACGGACATCCCGTACCCGATGCCGATCGTGCTGTACTCGATCACGAGCGACACGACCAGCTACATCATGGATCCCGGGACGATGTCGTTCTACCGGCTGGACACGCCGGACTCCACCGCCGCGGTGACGATCGAGTACGCGGGACCGGGCGCGACACCGATCGCCGGCGGGCTCCTGCCGCAGCTGGCGATCTTCCGGCTGCCGCCGGGGCAGTAGCGCGCGGCTAGGGCGGCGGGGCGCCGGCCACGCGGGCCAGCGTCTCGCCGTCGATGGCATGCGTGCCCTCGAACGGGACGAACACGAAGGGCACGCCGGCCGCCTGCAGTCGCGCGGTCTGCTCGGCGATGCGCGCGGTGCCGAAGAACTCGTCGCGGTCGCCGCAGGCGTAGGTGACCGGCTCGTCGCCGAACCGGTCGCGGGCCGCGGCGAGGTCGAGCTCGGGGGGGATGCTCCCGCTCCAGCAGATGAGGCGCTGGGCGCGGGTCTGGCCCAGGGCGAGCCAGCGCATGACGGTGGCCACGCCCTGCGAGAAGCCGAAGGCGACGATGCGCGGCCGGTCGGCACCGCCGTCGCCCACGAACTGGGCGACCACCGCGTCGAGGTACTCCACGTAGTCGGCGATCTCGGAGTCGCGGTCCTCGCGGGTCATCCAGGTGGCGCCGATGCGGGCATCGGGGCCGTGGGGGAGCGAGTTCTCGACGTAGAAGCGCGACAGCGCCTCGGGCGCGACGATCAGACGCTCGGGGTGCGCGGCCGGCTTGAAGTGCCGCAGAAAGCGGCCGGCGAGCTGGCCGTACCCGTGGCACGCGATCCAGAGCTCGCGGACCGCGGGTCCGGGCTCGCCCAGCGTGTAGAAGCGCGCGGTGCGCCGGACGCGGAGATGGTGTTCCGCCACGGGGTGGCCGGGAAGGACGGCGGGCTACTTGTCGTGCGCCGCGACGGCGAACAGCTGCTGCTGGCTGGTCGCCTGCTTCAGGAGGTCCACGGCCGTGGTGAGCTGCCGGTCCTCGAACAGCGTGATCTGCTTGGCGGCGCCGTCGCCGAACGCCTTGCTCACCGTGCGCACGGCGAGCTGCTCGGCGAGGATGGAGTCGCCCACGGCGCGGTACTTGGGCTCGATCACGACGCTGTCGCGGGTCAGATCGGCCAGCAGCCGGTTGCGCCACGCGGCCTTGAGATCGAGGGTCGGGGCCTTGAGGCTGTCCTTGAGCGTACGTGAATAGTCGTCGAGCGTGTGGGCGATCGGCCCGATGTACGGCGCCATGGCGTGGAAGAAGCCCTGCTCGAGCGTGGTCAGCGTGTCGTCGTGGACCACGACGTCGGGGGTGATCCCGCCGCCGCCGTACACGATGCGGCCGTCGTCGGAGCGGAACTTGGGCCGCGCCAGCCGCTCGGAATCGGTCTCCAGCGAGTCGGGGCGGACCTCGACGAGCTGCCCCTGGGCGTTGAGCACCCGGTCGCGGTGGATGGAACGCCCGCTGGGCGTGTACCACTTGCCGGTGGTGAGCTTGAGGGCGTAGCCGCCGTCGAGGCCGTACACCGACTGCACCAGCCCCTTGCCGAACGACGTCGTGCCGACGACGAGCGCGCGGTCGTGGTCCTGGAGCGCGCCGGCCACGATCTCCGACGCCGATGCGGTGCCGCCGTCGGTCATCACGACGAGCGGCACGCCGACGGCCATGTGCTGCGTGCCGGCGCGCGAGATCTCGTCGGCCTGCCCGCGCGAGCGGACGCTCACGATTTCCTGCGAGTCCTTGAGGAAGAGGCTGCTGAGCTGCAGCGCCTGGTCCACGATGCCGCCGCCGTTGCCGCGGAGGTCGATCACGTACCCCTTGGCGCCCTGGGCCGAGAGCTTGCGGATGGCCTCGGTGACCTCCTCGACGACGTTCTCGTTGAACGTCTGGATCGGGATGTAGCCCACGGTGCCGTCGAGCATGGTGTAGTACTGCACCGCCGGGATGTGCACCTCGCGGCGGACGAACGACAGCTTGATGGGCGACGAGACGCCGGGGCGGTCGTAGGTCACCTCGACCTTGGTGCCGACGTCGCCGCGCAGCCGGTTCGCGATGTCGGTGCTGGAAACGCCCGCCACGCTCTTGCCGTCGATGGCCGCGATGCGGTCACCCTCCTGCACCCCGCCGTCGGCGGCCGGCGTGTGCGGGAAGACCTGCGCCACGTAGGTCCCGTTGTTGTCCTCGCCGAGCAGCATGCCGGTGCCGCCGTAGCGGCCGCCGGTGCCCCGCGCGAAGTCCGCGCTGGCCTTGGGGCTGAACAGCTGCGAGTACGGATCGCGCAGCTCCTGCACCAGCCCCGCAGCCGCCTTGGCGTAGATGTCGTTGGCGGGGAGCGTGTCCACGTACCGGCTGGCCACCAGCGACATCACCTGCTCGAAGAGCTGAGCGCTGGCGTGCGCGGGGGGCTCCTGGAGCAGGAAGCCGCCGGCCACGATGGGAACGAACAGCAACGTGGTGGTGGCGGCGGTGCGGAAACGCGGCTTCATAACGGGGGGCCTGGGCGGGAAGGGTGTCCTGTGAAAAAGGGGGGCCACGGGGCGTTTGTCAACGCGATGGAGCCAACTCCAACAGAATCCTCGCAACTCCAAGCGTGGCAAGGGGTGACGGGTGTCGCGAGATTGAGGAGATGCCCGTGCCCTCCACCCACCCCCCGGCCCCCGAACAACACCCGTTCTACGCCGAATTCCGGGCGTTGATGACGCTCGCCATCCCGGTGCTGGTCGTGCAGGTCGGGATGATGGCGATGGGGGTGGTGGACTCGATCATGGTCGGCCACCTGTCGGCGCGGGCACTGGCCGCCGTGGCGCTGGGGAACATCTACTTCTTCAACATCATCGTGTTCGCGATGGGGGCACTGTTCGCCCTCGACCCGATCGTCGCCCAGGCGGTGGGGGCGCGCGACGAACCGGCGATCGCCCGGGGGATCCAGCGCGGGCTCGCGCTGAGCGTGGCGCTGACCGTGCTGAGCGCGGTCTTCATGTGGCCCGCGGGGCCGGTGATCGCGCTGGCCCGGCAGCCGGCGGAGATCGTGCCCGACGCGGCGGCGTACGTCCGCATTTCGATTTTGGGCGCCCTGCCCTTCCTGGCGTTCGTCGTGCTGCGCCAGAGCCTGCAGGCGATGGGGCGGCTGGCGCCGATCGTGATCACGATTCTGGGCGCGAACGTGCTCAACGCGGGGCTGAACTGGGTGTTCATCTACGGCCACCTGGGATCACCGCCGCTGGCGGTGGAGGGGAGCGCGCTGGCCACGGTGCTGAGCCGGTGGGTGATGTTCGCCGGCCTGCTCGCGCTGGCCTGGCCGGCGCTGCGGCCCTACCTCGGCGCCCTGCGCCCGGACACGCTCAAATGGACACCGCTCATGCGGATGCTGGCGATCGGCGTGCCGATCGGGTTCCAGCAGGTGCTCGAGGTGGGGGCGTTCGGCACGATCGGGCTGCTCATGGGGTGGTTCGGCACGGCGCAGGTGGCGGCGCACCAGGTGGCGATCCAGCTCGCGGCGCTGACGTTCATGGGGCCGGTGGGGATCTCGACGGCGGCGGCGGTGCGCGTGGGACACGCGATCGGCGCCGGCGACGGGGACCGGGCGCGGCGGGCGGCGCGGGTGGCGTTCGTGTGCGGCGTGGCGTTCATGACGGGGACGGCGCTGATGTTCCTGAGCGTGCCGGGTCCGCTGGCGCGGCTGTTCACGAACGACGCCACGGTGATCGGGATCGCGTCGCTGCTCATCCCGGTGGCCGGCGTGTTCCAGATCTTCGACGGGATCCAGGCGGTGGCGGCGGGGGTCCTGCGCGGGATCGGCGACACGCGGGCGCCGATGGTGGCGATGCTGGCCGGCTACTGGCTGATCGGGCTGCCGGTGAGCCTGTACCTGGGATTCCGCACGGCGGCGGGCCCGACGGGGCTCTGGTGGGGGTTCGTGGCCGGGCTGTCGTCGGTCGCGCTGTTCCTCTCGCTGCGCGTGGCGGCGCTGTTCCGGGGCGAGCTCCGGCGCCTGCACGTGGACGACGAGCAGGCGGAGGCGACCGGGTAGCGGTCAGCCGCGCGCCAGCAGCGCGTCCACGGCCCGCACGGCGGCGGCGAACCGCTCGTCCCAGTCGCCGCTGATCTCGACGTACGGGAGGTGCATGGCCTCGAGGCGGTCGCGGAACAGGGCGTGCATCTCCTGGCGGCGGTCGCCGCGGTCGCGGGCCGGGTCGGGCACCCAGGGCACGTCGATGTTCATGAGCAGATACAGATCGCCGGCGCGCTCGGCGGCCTTCTCCTCGATCCACAGCGGGCAGCGGCCATAATTGTGATCGCAGTACAGCGCGGTGCTCACGAGGTCGGAGTCCAGGAACGCCACGCGGTGCGCGGCGGCGACGGCTTCGTCTTCGGCGGCCATCTGCCCGCGGGCGATGGGCCCGTGGTCCTCGAACCCGAGCTGGTTGCCGCGCTCGATGGCGTACTGGCGTACGAATTCGCGCGACGCCACGGTGCCGTAGTGCGCGGCCAGCCGGTGGGCCAGGGTGGTCTTGCCGGTGGATTCCGACCCGGTCAGGACGACGCGGCGGACAGGTTTTGCCGGTAGCTCCG
>JBJKPA010000333.1:0-4051 GCA_046706905.1 Gemmatimonadaceae bacterium | reverse complement strand
GCCATGCCGCTCCCGCCGGTGGTCGCCGATGCGGTGCGCGGCGGCCTCGAGCTGGGACACGCGATGGACCGGCTCACCGGGGAGCACGACACCAAGCGCGGCGCGGGCGCCGTGGGCATCCTCACCGCCGGCCTGGTGGACCGCCAGGCGGCGTACGAGCCGCTGGTCGCCTACGCGCTCGCGCGCTTCCTCACGCCGCAGTACTGGCCGGCCGGCTGACGCTCACTCGTCGGTGACGGCGCGATAGCTGCCGCTGGACGGCAGCCCCTGCGCCCGCGCGTAGCGCCGGGCCAGCGCCTGCAGCCCGTCGTACGCCGCGTACTTGTACGCGTCGGCCAGCGCCGGGTAGTTGAACACGCTCTGGATGAAGAAGTCGAGCGTGCCGCCGAAGCTCATGCACGCCATCCCGACGTGGATCAGCTCGCACGCCGACTCGCCGACCAGCGCCACGCCGAGCACGCGCTGGTCGTCGGGACGGAAGAGGAGCTTCACGAACCCCTCCACGTCGCCCAGGATCTGCCCGCGCGGGTTCAGCCGGTACGACGCGCGCCCGATCTCGTACGGCACTTCGCGCAGGCGCAGCGCTTCCTCGGTCTCGCCCACCGTGGCGATCTCGGGAATGGTCCACACCCCGTACGGGACGAGCGACGCCACGCGCTCCTTGTACTTGAGGTCGAAGGCGTGGCACGCCGCGACGCGCGCCTGCTCCATGGACGTCGAGGCGAGCGCCGGGAAGCCGATCACGTCCCCCGCCGCGTAGATCCGGCCCACCCCGGTGCGGTAGTGCTCGTCCACCTGGATGTAGCCGCGCGCGTTGGTCTTCACGCCCAGCTCCTCGAGGCCGATCCCGCCCGAGTTGCCCACGCGGCCGGCGCTGTACATCACGCAGTCGGCGGACAGCGTGGTGCCGTCGGAGAGCGTGACGTCGGCGTAGTCGTCGTGCACCTCCACCGCCGTGACGGTCGTGTCGGCGTGCACGGAGATGCCCAGCCGGGCCGTGATCTGCTGGCGCAGCGCCTCGCTCACCTCGGCGTCGAGGTGGGCCAGCAGCCGTGACTTCGCGTTGACGATCGTGACCCGCACACCGAGCGCCGCGAAAGTGCACGCGTACTCGCAGCCGATCACGCCGCCGCCGATCACGATCATCCGCCCCGGAATGCGGTCCAGCGTGAGCAGCGACTCGCTGTCCACCACGATCCCGCCGTCCACCGCGAACCCCTCCGGCTGCTGGGGGCGCGACCCGGTGGCGACGAGGAACACGTCGCCGGTGAGGCGGCGCGTGGGTTGCCCGTACCGCTCGACCTCCACCGTGTGGTCGTCCACGAACCGCGCCGTGCCCTGCACCGCGTCGACCTCGTGGCGCTTGAGGTTCTCGTCGATGAGTTCCCACGACGCCTCGACCACCGTGCGCTCGCGCCGCATGAAATCGCGGAGCGTGATGTCGGCCTTCACGCGCACGTCCACGCCGTACAGCCCGCGTTGCCGGAGCTGGCTGAAGTACAGCGCCGTTTCGCGCAGCGTCTTCGACGGGATCGTGCCGGTGTTGACCGCGGCGCCCCCGGGCTTGGGCGCGCGCTCGATGATGCAGACGCGCTTCCCGAAATAGGCGGCCTGGGCGGCGCCCTTCTCGCCGGCGGGGCCGGCCCCGATCACGACCAGGTCGTAGTGTTCGCTCATGCGGTGGGGGCTGAGAGCAACGGCGACGCGTTCGCAGGGTCGGGTCAAGATAGGCCGCCATCACCGGACGTGCTAGATTTCCCGATCATGGCGACACCCGCGGACGCCGGGACCTACTTCCGGAAGGGATTCGGGCTCAAGACCGAGGTCCAGGACGATCTGGCGTCCGACTACGACGGCCGCCTGGTGGACTACCTCCGCTCCCACGACTACACCCTGACCGTGGGCGACCTCACCATCCGCCTGGCCCGGGAGTTCGGGTTCTGCTACGGCGTCGAGCGCGCCGTGGAGTACGCCTACCAGACCCGCCGGAAGTTCCCCGGCAAGCGCATCTATCTGGTGGGCGAGATCATCCACAATCCGCACGTCAACGCCCGCCTCGGCGAGATGGGGATCCAGATCCTCATGCCCGGGTTCGACGGCTTCGATTTCAGCGCCGTGCGCGCCGAGGACGTCGTGATCATGCCCGCCTTCGGCGTCACGATCGGCGACTTCGAGGCCCTGCGCGCCATCGGGTGCGTGCTCGTGGACACCACCTGCGGTTCGGTGCTCAACGTCTGGAAGCGCGTCGAGAGCTACGCTCGCGACGGCTTCACGGCCCTGATCCACGGCAAGTACTACCACGAGGAGACGCGCGCCACGGCGTCGCAGGTCCGCAAGTACCCCGAGGGACACTACATCGTGGTGCGCAACATGGAGGAGGCGCAGATCGTCTGCGGCTTCATCGAGGGCACGGTGGACGCCGCCACGATCCGCACCCACTTCCGCGAGGCGATCTCCCCGGGCTTCGATCCGGAGCGCCACCTGCGCCGCATCGGCGTCGCCAACCAGACCACGATGCTGGCCCGCGAGTCGCTGGCCATCGGCGAGGCGGTGGGCGCGGCCATCGCGCGCGCCCGCGGCGCCGACGCCCGCGCCGCCGACTTCCGCACCTTCGACACGATCTGCAGCGCCACCCAGGAACGGCAGGACGCCGTGACCGAGCTGCTCAAGGAACCCCTCGACCTCATGGTCGTGATCGGCGGGTTCAACTCCAGCAACACGATCTCCCTGGCCTCGCTCTGCGCCGAGCGCGTGCCGACGTTCCACATCGACTCCGCCACGGGGATCGATCCGGAGCGGACGTCCATCCACTTCCGGCCGGCCGGCGTACACCACCACGAGGCCGACCGCGCCGACTGGCTGCCGGCGGGGCCCGTGCGCGTCGGCATCACCGCCGGCGCCAGCACGCCGAACAACAAGATCGGCGAGACGGTGGCCCGGATCCTCGCCACCCGCGGCCTCGTCGCCGACGTCTGAGGCGGCTGCCGACCGCGTCCCGATGCGCTCCCGACCCGTGAGCCCGGCGTGACGTACCGCGACTACATCGCCCTCGGCGACTCCTTCTCGGGCGACCTGTACCCGGCGCTCGACGCCGGCGCGACCAGCGTCGCCGTGGCCCTCGAGCGCGAGCCCCGGGCCGGCGACCTCGCGCCACTCGGCGCCGCCTCGCTCTTCCACCGCAACGACGACGCGCGGTGGCCCGACTTCGCCGGCCGCGACCTCGCCACCGCGTACCCCGGCATCGTCTTCCGATCGTTCGTCGAGGACGGCGCCACGATCGGCGACGTGTTCGGCGAGCAGCTCACGGCACTCCAGGAGAGCGACGCGCCGGCGCTCGTCACGCTCACCGTGGGCGCCGCCGACCTGATGAGCCTCCTCGTGCGGCGCCCCACCGCCGCCATCGTGCGCCAAGCCGCGCACGACATCGCCGAGGCCTACGAATTCCTGGTCGACGCGATCCGCCGCCGGCGCCCGGACGCCACGCTGCTCGTCGCCACCGTGTGCGACCCCTCCGACGGCAGCGCCCTCATGCCCGGCGTGGAGTCGGCGCAGAAGCCGGTGCCGCTGGACGCGCTCACCGCCGTGAACGCGCAGATCCGCACCGTCGCCTCGGGCACGCCCGGCGTGCGGCTGGCCGATCTGCACGCCCACTTCCTGGGCCACGGCACGAGCGCCGCCGAGAAGGAGCGCTGGTACTGGCGCCGCTCGCCGCTCGAGGTCAACGCCCTGGGCGCGAGCGAGGTGCGCCGCGTGTGGCTCGACGCGCTGGAGGCGCCCACGCCATGACCCATCCCATCCTCGACCGGTTCGACACGGTGCGCGGCGGCGAGCCCAGGCTCGCGATGGCCACGCTCGTCGCCGCGACCGGCACCTCGTCGAGCATCGTCGGCGCCAAGACCTTCGTCGGCGCGTCGGGCAGCATCGTGGGCGCGGTGACGATCGGCGGCTGCGTGGACGCGCGCGCCGCCGAGGCCGCCGATCGGGTGATCGCCTCCGAGAGCGCCGAGCTGCTCGACATCGCGCTCTCCGACGAACAGGCCTGGGACATGGG
>JBJKPA010000332.1:0-3544 GCA_046706905.1 Gemmatimonadaceae bacterium | reverse complement strand
CCCGTAGATGCGTCCATCGCGCTCCGCGGCGTCGAAGGGTGCGTGGCGCATGCCCGCCGTGCCGACCACGTCCAGGTGGCCGTTGAACATGAGCGCGCTGTCGCCCGGGGTGCCGGCGCGGGCGATGACGTTCGGCCGGCCGGGCGCCGCCTCCTGCAATTCCACCGCGAGCCCCCAGGCCTCGAGCACGCCGGCCAGCAGCCGCGCCGCCTCGGCCTCGCCTGGCCCGCCCGGCACGAGCGACGGGTTGCGGGAGTCCACCCGCACGAGGGCGCGCGCCAGCCCTACTGCGTCTCCCCGTTCCAGTCGCATGGTGTGAGGCCTTCCTCGTCCAGAGTGAACGGCACCAGCTCGCCCATTGCGCCCACCGCCCGGCGCACCTCGTCTTCCCGTCCCCCGCCGGCGACGATCACGACGCACCCGCCCCCCGAAGCGCCGGTGGCCTTGGCGCCCAGCGCGCCGGCGCGGCGCGACTCGGCGACGATCGCGTCGATGCGCGGCGTCGGAATCGCCGGATGCAGCGCGCGCTGGTGCGTCCAGTGCTCGCCGACCAGCGCGCCCAACGCGTCCACGTCGGCACGCTCCAGCGCCGCGATCATCTGCTCCGTCAGCTCGCGCATGCGCGCGAGTGCGAAGGTTACTCGCTTCTCACCGGCGCGGTAGCCCTCGAGCACGCCCGTGATCGTGTCGCCGGAGATGCGCGATTCCCCGGTATACACCAGCACGCACCGGCGTTCCAGCTCGGCGCGCAGCGCACCCGGCAGGGGAAGCCGCCTGACGCCGACGGTCTCGCCGAACGTGAGCGCGAGCAGTCCGCCGTAGGTCGCGGCGTAGTGATCCTGCCGCCCGCCGGCCACGCCGAGATCCTCGACCTCGATCGTGCGGCCCCGCTCGGCGATCCCGGTGCGGTCGATCGCGACGCCGAGGTGGGCGTCCAGCACGCCGAGGATGGCGGCGCTGGCCGCGGAGGAGCCACCCAGTCCTGCGCCCACGGGAAAGTCATTCCGCAGCCGCAGGGACACGCGGCCCGCGAGCCCGGCTCGACGGATCGCGGCCCGCGCGAGCGGCCGCTCCGTTTCGGCGATGCTCCGGTCCCGCCCGGCGTCGGTCCGGAGCAGCGCCGTCGCGTAGCGCGCGATCGCCACGTTGCACACGACTCCGCCTTCGAGCTGTGCGTAGGGCGGGACGTCCGTCCATCCGCCGCCGAAGTCAATGCGCGTCGGGGCGCGCATCGCCCGGGGCGCGGGCACGTCAGCTCGAGTGGTCGTGGACGATGCGCCACCGTCCGCTCACGCGGCGCATGACCAGCGAGGTCGGTCCGCGCTCGGTGATCGAATCGCCACGCATGAGCACGTACCAGCCGATCGCGTTCACGACGTCGGGGGCGAGGATGTCGATCTCGACGTTCTGGAAGCGGAGCGAGTCGCGCCGGGCGCCGGGGGCGAAGCGCGCGGCGTAGACGTTGCGGATCGCCGCGACGCCGTGGAGCACCTTCGTCTTCGTGATGAAGGTCGTCTCGGAGTCGGGGAGATACGTGTCCATGAAACCGTCGAGGTTCCCGGCGTTCCACGCGCGGGCGCCCTGTTCGAACACCGCGAGCACCTCGCGGCGCACCTGCGCCGGGTCGGTGGGCCGCTGGGGCGGATTGGAGATCCGGTGCAGCGCGACCCAGGCGGCGACGACGGCGACGAGCAACAACACCGCGTGGCGCGGTCGGAACATGTCGGGCCTCCGGGCTACCGCTTCTTGGCCGCCTTGCGAGCGGCCGGCTTCTTCGCGGGCCTCTTGGGCGCCGCCTTCTTCCGGACGGCCTTCTTCGGTGCCGCCTTCCGGGCAGGCTTCTTGGCGGCCGGGCGCTTGGCCGCCTTCTTGGGGGCGGCTTTCTTGGCGCCCTTCTTCGCGGCCGGCCTGGCCGCGCCCTTCGCGGGCTTCGGCATGAAGACCTTGGAGGGTGGCTTGGACGGGCGTGGCGGATGGAGCTTGGCGAAGGCGGCCGCCGCGATCTCGGCGGCGCGGGCCGCCTGCGCCTTGGCCAGGGCGGCCTTCTCGGCGGCGATCTTGGTGGCGGTGGGCTTGTTGCGTTCCGACGCCGGCCGCTTGGAGTGGGCCGCTTCGGCCTCGCGCAGGAGCTTGTCGGCTTCGGCCTGCGTCATCTGCCCGCGCCGCACCATGTACGTGGTGAGGTCGCGCGCACTCTCGACGGCGAAGCCGGCGATGCCGGCCGCGGCGCTGATCACGTCCTTCATCGCGGCGGCCACCTTGCTCCCCGCTTCGAGGCTGATGAGCTGCGCTTTCTCGGCCAACTCCGCCACCGTGTCGCGCGCATCGGCGCGATGGCCCGGGCCGCGGCGCGGCGCCGGCGCGGTGCCCGGCGAGAGTTGGAGGTCGGTGTGTGCTGCGGCGCCGCCTGGCGAGGAATCCGGCATCTATGCGCTTCCACTCGTGGGTAAGGGGGGAACGGCACCCCGTCTAATTGATGGACGTCATGGGGCGAGCTAAGTTCGCGCGCTCCGCGTCGCATTCAGGTTGGCGGATTTCGCGGCAAGTATATGATTTTTCGACAGCTATGCAAGGAGCGGGGCGGCATATTGAACAGTTGCCGCACTCGGGGAACCACCCATAAATAGACGCTGTATAACGACATAATGGCGCCACCATTTGATCTCGCGATGCTTTCCGGCATCAAAGTCCTGGACCTCTCACGGGTGCTCGCGGGGCCTCTCTGCACGATGTTGCTGGGAGACCTCGGGGCGGACGTGATCAAGGTCGAGCGGCCCGGCGCCGGGGACGAGACGCGTGGCTGGGGGCCGCCGTTCGACGCGAGGGGCGAGAGCGCCTACTTCCTGAGCGTGAACCGCAACAAGCTGAGTCTGGCGGCCGACCTCGACGATGCCTCGGATGCGGCGCTCGTGCGGCGTCTGGCGGCCGACGCCGACGTCGTGGTGGAGAATTTCCGTCCCGGCACGCTGGAGCGGCGCGGGGTCGACCCCGAGCGGCTCGTGGCGGAGCACCCCGCGCTGGTCTGGTGCACGATCGCCGGGTTCGGCGCCGAGAGCGCGCGGCCCGGGTACGACTTCGTGGTGCAGGCGGAGTCGGGGTGGATGGCGATCACCGGGGAGCCTGGTGGGGACCCGATGAAGGCCGGGGTCGCGCTGGCCGACGTGGTGGCGGGAAAGGACGCGGCCATCGCGATCCTCGGCGCGCTCGTGGCGCGCGGCCGCACGGGGCGGGGGCGGCGGGTTCGCCTCTCGCTGGCCGAGAGCGCGGCGGCGGCCCTGGTGAACGTGGCCCAGAACGCGCTCGTCTCGGGTGCCGAGGCCGGGCGGTGGGGCAACGCCCACGCGAACCTGGTGCCATACGAACTCTTTCATGCCTCGGACCGGGCGCTGGTCGTGGCGGTGGGGAGCGACGGCCAGTGGCGGTCCTGCGCCACGGCGCTGGGGCTGGACGCGCTGGCCGCCGATCCGTCGCTGGCCACGAACGCGGGGCGTGTGGCCCAGCGGGAGCGCGTGCAACGCGCGCTGGCGGCGCGGCTGGCCGAGCG
>JBJKPA010000331.1:0-6766 GCA_046706905.1 Gemmatimonadaceae bacterium | reverse complement strand
GCCGAGAACAGGTTGGTCGCCGCGGCGTACGGCAGCGCGCGGCCCCACACCCACGCCCATACGTGGAGCAGCATCACGAACAGCGGCGTGCCCGGCGGGTGCGGAATGCCCAACGCGTGGGCGGCGGCGATGAATTCCCCGGCGTCCCAGTAGGTGACGCCGGGGGCTAGCGTGAGGAGGTACACCAGGAGCAGCCCGGCCGCGGCGAGCGCGGCCGCGCGCCGGGCGCTCAGACGGCCGGCTCCGGGAGCGGGGCCTCGAGGCCGTCGTCCTGGGCCGAGCCGGACAGCCGCTCGCGCACGTAGCGCGGCGTGACGTCGCGCCACAACCGTCCCTGGACCGCCACCGAGATCTGCGCCGTCTCTTCCGACACCACGATCACGATCGCGTCCGTCTCGTCGGCCAGCCCCAGCGCCGCACGGTGCCGGGTGCCCAGCGACCGGTCGTTCAGCGTGTGCTGCGTGAGCGGCAGGATGCACGCCGCGCCCACGATCTGGTCGCGGCGGATGATCACCGCGCCGTCGTGCAGCGGCGAGTGCGGGGTGAAGATGGTGACCAGCAGGTCGGCCGACACGCGCGCCTTCATCGCCGAGCCGGATTCGACGTAGTCGTCGAGCGGCACCTTGCGCTCGACCACGATGATCGCGCCCAGCCGCGCCTGGGCCAGCCGTTCCACGGCCTCCTCGATCTCGTCGGCCGCGGTCGTCGTTTCGAGGCGCGGGACGAACCGCGCCATCGGTCCCCGCCCCAGATGGGCCAGCGCCGCGCGCAGCTCGGGCTGGAACACCACCACCGCCGCCAGCGCGCCGTACGAGAACACGAGCTGCAGCAGCTCGACGATCATCCCCAGCTTGAGCAGCCAGGCCACGGCGTAGGCCGCGAACAGGAGCAGCACGCCGAACAGGATCTGTACCCCGCGCGTGCGCTGGAAGAGCAGCAGCACGCGGTACACGACCACGGCGACGATCAGGATCTCGATGATGTCGCGCCAGCCGGGATGCAGGAGCCGCAGATCCTCGAGCAGCGTCATGCCCCGCCCTCCGCCACCCGGGTCCGCACCGCCCACGCCACGTCCAGCGATTGCCGCGCCGCGCGCACGTCGTGCGTGCGGAAGAGCGTCGCGCCCAGCATCAGCGCCGCCACGTGCGCGCCGAGCGTGCCCGCCATGCGGCCGGCGGGGGTCACCTCGCCGGTCAGCTCGCCCACGAACCGCTTGCGCGACGCGCCCACCAGGATCGGGTACCCGAGTTCACGCAGCCGCGGGATGCCGGCCAGCACGGCCAGCGACTGGTCCCCGCGCTTGGCGAAGCCCAGGCCCGGGTCGAGCACGATCCGTCCGCGCTCCACCCCCGCGCCCTCGGCCGCCGCAATCCGCGATTCGAGTTCCGTCCGCACGTCGTTCACCACCTCATCGTAGTCGGCGTGATCGTACGTCGCCATGTCGCGGACGGTTCCACGCGAATGCATGATCACGAATCCGGCGGCGTGGCGGGCGCACACCTCCGCCATCCGGGCATCGAGGCGCCCGCCGGACACGTCGTTCACGATGTGCGCCCCCTCGGCCAGCGCCGCGTCGGCCACCGTGGCCTTCACGGTGTCCACCGAGATCAGGGCGTCGGGCATCCGCTCGGCCAGGGCCCGGATCACCGGCACCACCCGCCGCAGCTCCTCGGCTTCGGACACCGGCTCGGCGCCCTGCGGCCGGGTGCTCTCGCCGCCGACGTCGATGACGTCGGCGCCCTCGGCCACCATCGCGGCGGCGCGCGCGATGGCGGCGTCGTGGGAAAAGAAATCACCCCCGTCGCTGAAGCTGTCGGGGGTGAGGTTAAGAATGCCGTCCACGGGGGGCCGGTCGAGCGGCAGCGCGCGCCCGCGGACCGCCCACACCGGCGCCCCGAGGGGCGCGGGTGTGGCGGTCATGCGGGAGACGGCTCGGGGCCTCCCAGGAGCGGCGGATTCTTGGGCCGCGGCTCCGCGGCGGCCGGCGGAGCGGCCGGCGTGGGCAGGATCGGCGCCGCCGGCGCGAGCGGCGGCAGCTTCTCGCCGCGCATCAGCACGGCGATGTCGTCGCGGGTCAGCGTCTCGCGCTCGAGCAATGCGCCGGCCACGGCGTGCAGCAGGTCGATGTTCTCCTGCAGCGTCTCCTTGGCCCGCTCGTAGGCCCGGTTGATCACCCGCTTCACCTCGGCGTCCACGAGCTGCGCCGTCTGCTCCGAGACCTCGCGGTGGCGCTGGATCTCGCGGCCCAGGAACAGGTCCTGCTCGTTGTCGCCCACGAGGATCGGCCCGATGGCGTCGGACAGCCCCCACTGTGTGACGTAGCGCCGCGCGATGGAGGTGGCCTTCTGGATGTCGCTCGCCGCGCCGGTGGTCACCCGCTCGTGGCCGAAGATCAGCTCTTCCGACACGCGGCCGCCGAACGCCATGACCAGGCCGGCTTCGATCTGCTGCCGCGTCATGGACACGCGGTCGTCCTCGGGGAGCGTGAAGGCGAGGCCGAGCGCGCGGCCGCGCGGCACGATCGTCACCTTGTGCAGGGGATCGTTGCCGGCCGTCTTGATCGCGCAGATCGCGTGGCCCGCCTCGTGGTACGCGGTGAGGCGCCGCTCCTCGTCCTTCATCACCATGCTCTTGCGCTCGGCGCCGAGCATGACCTTGTCCTTGGCCTCCTCGAGGTCGGACATGAAGATCTTGTCGTGCCCGCGCCGCACGGCGAGCAGCGCCGACTCGTTCACGAGGTTGGCGAGATCGGCGCCCGCCATGCCGGGCGTGCCGCGGGCGAGCGTGGTCACGCTCACGTCGGGCGCGATCGGCTTGTTGCGCAGGTGGACCTTGAGGATGCCCTCGCGCCCCTTGAGGTCCGGGGCGTCCACCACGATCTGGCGGTCGAAGCGGCCGGGGCGCAGGAGCGCCGGGTCGAGCACGTCGGGCCGGTTGGTGGCGGCGATGAGGATCACGCCGTCGTTGGACTCGAAGCCGTCCATCTCGACGAGGAGCTGGTTGAGCGTCTGCTCGCGCTCGTCGTGGCCGCCGCCCAGTCCGGCGCCGCGATGCCGGCCCACGGCGTCGATCTCGTCGATGAAGAAGATGCACGGCGCGTGCGCCTTGCCCTGCTCGAACAGGTCACGGACGCGCGAGGCGCCCACGCCCACGAACATCTCCACGAAGTCGGAACCCGACATCGAGAAGAAGGGGCGCCCCGCCTCGCCGGCCACGGCCCGGGCGAGCAGCGTCTTGCCGGTGCCCGGCGGGCCGACCAGCAGCGCCCCCTTGGGCAGCCGCCCGCCCAGCCGCGTGAACTTCTGCGGATCGCGCAGGAACTCGATGATCTCCTGCAGCTCTTCCTTCGCCTCGTCGGCGCCCGCCACGTCGGCGAACGTCACCTTGGGCGTGTCGCCGGTGAGCAACTTGGCCTTGGACTTCCCGAACGAGAACGCCTTGGCTCCGCCCGCCTGCATCTGCCGGAAGAAGAAGATGTAGATGCCCAGGAAGAGCAGCCACGGCAGGAAGGTGATCACGATCGAGAGGATCGACGGCCGCGCGTCCTCCGCCTTGATCTCGACGCCCTTGGCGTTGAGCTTGGCGACCTCGGCCTCCGAGTTCGACACCGGATAGTGCACGGTGAACTTCTTCGCCTGTTCCCCGTTCACCGTGACCGGGTTGTTGAAGTCGCCCGTCCCGGTCTTCCCGGCCGTGATCGTGATGTCCTTGATGTTGTCGGCCGAGAGCTCTTTGTTGTACTGCGTGTACGAGATCTCCGGCGCCTGGTCGCTGTGTCCGCCCGAGAGCTGAATCAGCGCCACGGGAATCAGGATGACCAGGATCCAGAACGAAATCGTCTTCGAAAGACGGCCCCAGTTGTTGCCCTCTTTCTGCGGTTTGTTCGGAGGCGTCGGTGTCGGCATCTACTGCAAACTCGCGATATACGGGATGTGCCGGAAGTTTTCCGCGTGATCCAGACCGTACCCCACGAGGAACTCGTTCGGCGCGTCGAAGCCCACGAACCGCGTTGGGTGGCGCAGCTCGCCGGCAATGTGCTTGTGCAACAAGGCGCAGATCTCGAGCGACCGCGGATTCCGCTGCTGCAACAGCTCCAGCAACCGGTTCAGCGTCCGCCCCGTGTCCACGATGTCTTCCACCAGCAGAATGTGCTTCCCCTCCAGCGTCGTTTCCGGATCGTACAGCAGGCGCACCGCGCCACTCGACACGGTCCCGTCGCCGTAGCTCGCGGCGACCAGGAAATCCACCTGCAGCGACCGCCTGATCTGCCGGACGAGGTCACTGAGAAATATAAAGCTTCCCTTGAGGAGGCCGAGGACGAGCAGCTCGCCCTCCGGGTAGAAACGGGTGATTTCGTCGCCCAGCTCGCGCACCCGCTCCGCGATCTGCGGCTCCGTGTACACGATCCGCTTCACCTCGCGCCCCATCAGGCGCGGATCACTCGCCGCCGTCGAACTCACAGGCGTAGGACACTTCCGACCTCCCGGGCCGGGCGGTTGCCGCACTCCCGCGGCGCACTCCAGGAATCCAGACGACCTCTCCATCCGATACCACCACCGGCCACCGGGCCCGCTCCGCCGCACTCACCCGCGCGTCGCTCAGAAACCGCTTCACCCGTCGCGCCTGCGTGCTCCCCACCGCCACCATCCGATCCCCCGGCCGCCACACTCGAATGACCGTCCGCGCCAGCGCCGGCAACACCGCGGTCCAGGGATCGCCCGGCCGGTCCGCGGCCGGCGAGAACCGCCACCCGTCGAACCGAACCTCCCCGCGCCCCAGCAGCCCCGCCTCGCGCGGCCCCGGCACCCCGCGCCGCACCAACTCGAACCGGTCGCGTGACCGGAACAACTCCCAGCCGCCGGACACCTGAATCCGGCGGCCGATTCCGTTCTTTATAGTAAACGCCACGACTCTTTCGGTTCCCCTTCGGTCGAGCGTCAACCCCACCCGCGCGGCCATCGCCGGCCACAGCGAGGCGAGGGATTCCCGAGAATACCCGGCCACCTCCGACGCCGCAACGGCCAAACGCTCATCTCCCGACACCACAGACACTTCCCTTGCGACGGCATCCAGCGCCGAGCGCACCGCCGCCGCCCGCTCCGAGAGCGCCAACAGCTCCCGCTCGATCGCCGGGTGCGCCCCCTTCAGGGCCGGCATCAGATCCAGCCGGATCCGGTTCCGCAGGTGCCGCCGCGACTCGTTGCTGGGATCCTCCACGAACGCCAGTCCCGCGCCCTCCGCGAACGCACGGACCGTACCGCGATCGAGCGCCAGAAATGGACGCATCACTGCGCTTTCGGCATGGAGGCCTGCCAGCCCGCGTGCCCCGCTCCCCCGCAAGACCCGCATCAGCACCGTTTCGACGTGGTCGTCGCGCGTGTGCGCGGTGGCGATCATGGCGCCGTGGCGTGCGGCGGCGGCACGCAGGAACTCCCACCGCGCATTCCGCCACGCCGCTTCGGTGGTCCCCACCGGGACGCCGCCGCCATGCTCGAGTTCGACGCCGCGCTGGGTGCACACCCGGCGCACGAGGGCCACCGCCTCCCGCGCCGCGGGCCCGGTGCCGTGATCGAAGGTCGCCACGGCCGCCACGCGCTCCGGCGCCACCGCGAGCACCGCATCGAGCAGCGCCATCGAGTCGCGCCCGCCCGACACGGCGAGCACCACCGGTCCCGGGCGCCGCGACAGCGCGCGCCGCGTCTCGTTCAGCACTCCGCGCTCGAGGGAAGTGGCCGGCACGCGGCATAAGCTAGCGCGCCGGCGATTCGCGGCCAGCACCCTCTGGAAGCGGGCGCACGACCGTGGTATCTTGGCCGCACGGTCTTTCGAACACAGGAGCATTCGTGAACACCCAGGGTCCGCTCGCCACGCTCTACGTCGGCATCGCGCTGTGCGCCTTCTACTGCGCACTCGTCTGGATCAACACGCTGCTCCCGTTGTTCCTCCAGCCGCTGTTCGTCATCCCCGTGACCTGGCTCATGGAAGTCGCGCAGGGCAAGCGCCCCGGCGCCGGCGGAGAGGGCTGAGCACCGCTCCGCTCCGTGCCGCGCGGGCGAATCGATCGTTGGCGGGGGGTGAGGCTCATGGCTTCGCCCCTTTTGCGTCGGTGGACCGGCCCCATCGCCGCGCTCGCGCTCGCGGCCGCCGCGGCGCCGCTCGCCGCACAGAGCTCGACCCGCCCCTACCGCGACTGGCGCACGATCGAGACGGCGCATTTCCGGTTTCACTATCCGGCGGCCTATCAGGGATGGGCGGAGAGCGTCGCCCGACACATCGAGGGCGTGGATTCCGCCGTCTCGCACCTCGTCGGCTTCACGCCCGCGCGGCCGGTCAACGTCGTCATCGACAACCCGTACGACCTGCCCAACGGCTCGGCGCTCCCGTTCATCGAGACGCCGGTGCTCAACTTCTGGCCCGTGCCCCCGACGCCGCGCGAGGACATCGGCAACTGGCGCACCTGGGGCGAGATCCTCTCGGTGCACGAGTTCGCGCATCTCGCGCACCTCACGCGCCCGTCGCGGAATCCGCTCGACCACCTCTTCTGGCGCCTGATGCCGGTGGACGTCGGCCCCCTGCCGCAGAAGCTCCCGCGCTGGGCCATCGAGGGCTACGCGACGTACGTGGAAGGCCACGTGACCGGCAGCGGCCGCCCCAACGGCGCCTGGCGCGCCGCGGTCCTGCGCCAGTGGGCGATCGAGGGACACCTGCCGACCTACGACCAGATGAGCAGCTGGGGCGCGTTCAACGGCGGCGACTTCGCGTACCT
>JBJKPA010000330.1:0-8723 GCA_046706905.1 Gemmatimonadaceae bacterium | reverse complement strand
GCGCGGCACGATCGCTCACGCGCCCGAGCTGGCCGGGGCATCGGTGCACGCCTTCGACGCCGGCGCGTCGCTCGCCTTCTCGACGCTCGACGTGGCGACGGCCCGGACGCCCCACGACGCCGCCGAGCCGATCGGCGTCGTGGTCACGGCGCGCGCGAGCGGGGCGCGGGTCACCGTGTGCACCGACATCGGGCACGTGAGCGACGGGGTGCGCGCGCTCTGCCGCGACGCGGACATCCTGGTGCTGGAGTCGAACCACGACGAGGAGATGCTGCGCACGGGCCCCTATCCGCCGGTGGTCCAGGCGCGGATCGCGGGCGACCGCGGGCACCTGGCCAATCGTCACGCGGCGGCGCTGCTGCGCGACAGCATGACCCGCGGCGTGCGGCACGTGGTGCTCGCGCACATCAGCCAGAAGTGCAACGCGCCGGCGCTGGCGCGCGAGACGACGGAGCGCGAGCTCAAGCGCACCGTGTACCGTGGCGAGGTGGCCACCGCGCCGCAGGGCGACGTCATCGGGCCGTTCGAGGCGGCGCGCCGCGCCGCCGACGCGCCGCGGCAGTACCACCTGGAGCTCTAACGCCGACGGGGTGGAGCGTCGTTGGACGCCCCACCCCGTCGTTGCCGCTGACGGCTACCGGCTGCCGTTCTAGTACATCCCGCCCATGCCACCGCCCGGCGGCATGGCCGGGGCGGCCTTCTCTTCCTTCTTCTCGACGACCAGGGCCTCGGTCGTGAGCAGGAGGCCGGCGATGGACGCGGCGTTCTGCAGCGCCGTGCGCGTCACCTTGGTCGGGTCGATCACGCCCGCCTGCACCAGGTTCTCGTAGGTGTCGGTGAGGGCGTTGTAGCCGAACGCATCGTCCTTCGACGCGCGGACCTTCTCCACGACGATCGAGCCTTCGCCGCCGGCGTTGGCCACGATCATGCGGATCGGCTCCTCGATCGCGCGGCGGATGATGTCGACGCCGATCTGCTCGTCGGCCTCACCGGCCTTGAGGTTCTTGAGCGCGCGCTGCGAACGGATCAGCGCCACGCCGCCGCCGGGCACGATGCCCTCCTCGGCGGCCGCGCGGGTCGCATGCAGGGCGTCCTCGACGCGGGCCTTCTTCTCCTTCATCTCGGCCTCGGTCGCGGCGCCGACGTTGATCACCGCCACGCCGCCGGCCAGCTTGGCCAGCCGCTCCTGGAGCTTCTCCTTGTCGTAATCGGAGGTGCTCTTGTCGATCGCGACGCGGATCTCGCCGATCCGGCCCTCGATCTTCTTGTCCTCGCCGGCGCCGTCGATGATCGTGGTGTTGTCCTTGTCCACGACGATCCGCTTGGCGCGGCCGAGATCGCCGATCACGGCGTTCTCGAGCTTGAAGCCGACTTCCTCGCTGATCACCTGGCCGGCGGTGAGGATCGCGATGTCCTCGAGCATCGCCTTGCGGCGATCGCCGAAGCCCGGCGCCTTGACCGCGCACACCTTGAGGGTGCCGCGCAGCTTGTTGACGACCAGCGTCGCCATCGCCTCACCCTCGATGTCCTCGGCGATGATGAGCAGGGGCTTGCCGGTCTGGGCCACCTTCTCGAGGACCGGGAGCAGGTCCTTCATGGCCGAGATCTTCTTGTCGTGGATCAGGATGTAGGCGTCCTCGAGGACGGCTTCCATCTTGTCCGGATCGGTGACGAAGTAGGGCGAGACGTAGCCGCGGTCGAACTGCATGCCGTCCACGGTCTTGAGCTCGGTCTCGAGGCCGCGGGCCTCCTCCACCGTGATCACGCCGTCCTTGCCCACCTTGTCGAACGCGTCGGCGATCAGGTTGCCGATCTCGGCGTCGTTGTTGGCCGAGATGGTGCCGACCTGCGCGATCTCCTTCTTGCCCGTGGTGGGCACGCTGATCTTCTTGAGGTCGGCGATGATCGCCTCGACGGCCCGGTCGATGCCGCGCTTGATGGCCATCGGGTTGGAGCCCGCGGTCACGTTCTTGAGGCCTTCACGGAAGATGGCCTGGGCGAGCACGGTCGCCGTGGTCGTGCCGTCGCCGGCCAGATCGGAGGTCTTGGTCGCGACTTCCTTGACCATCTGCGCGCCCATGTTCTCGATCGGATCGGCGAGCTCGATTTCCTTCGCCACCGTGACGCCGTCCTTGGTCACGGTCGGGGCGCCGAACTTCTTGTCGATGACGACGTTCCGTCCCTTGGGGCCGAGGGTGACCTTCACCGCTTCGGCGAGCTGATCCACCCCGCGCTTGAGCGCCGCGCGCGCGTCGGTGTTGAAGTGGAGTTCCTTCGCTGCCATGGTCGAAATCCTCTACGAGGAAAAGTTGGTGTGATGTGGGGACTCAGCCGACGATCGCGAGGATATCGGACTCGCGGAGGATGAGCATCTGCTCGCCGTCCACGGTGACCTCGGTGCCGCTGTACTTCCCGTACAGAACCTTGTCGCCGACCTTCACTTCCATCGGGACGCGCTTGTCCTTCTCGAAGCGGCCGGGTCCGACGGCGATGATCTCGCCCTGCTGCGGCTTCTCCTTGGCGGTGTCGGGGATGTAGAGTCCGCCGCGCATCTGCTCGGCCTCTTCCATCGGCTTGATCACGACCCGATCCGCCAGCGGCGCGACCTTGACGCTCGAAGCGTTCTTGGTTGCCATGGGTGCTTCCCCTCCAAATGGTGCTGGTGAGGTGAGTGGTTGATTGAGTGAGTTTACTGTTAGCACTCAGTGCCGGCGAGTGCTAAGCCGCGGGTGAAGCTAGTCGGACGAAGGGCCTCCTGCAACCCCTCGCCACAACAGTTCACCCCTGCTATCTCGTTTCTTTGTAGCGACTTGCGTGCCAGCCTATCTGCGCCAAAGTGACACGACCGCTACGTCGAATTGACCCGGAGACTGCCGAAGCGATCGCCTTCGCTCAACTCGTGAGCAGCCCGAACGCCAGGTCCAGCCCGGTCAGCGTCAGATAGGGGTCGATGAGGTCGATGGACCGGCACAGATCGCGGAACGCCTCGGCCAGCCCGCCCGTGGCGATGACCATCGGCGCCTCCTTCCCCGGCCACTCGCCCTTGATGCGCCCGATGATGCCGTCGATCGAGTCGGCGGCACCGAACATGACGCCGGCGCGGATGTTGGTGTCGGTGCGCGTCCCGATGACGCGCTCGGGCGCCACCAACTCGGTGGCGGGCAGCTTCGACGTGCGCTTGAACAGCGTCTCGGCGGAGGTACGCACGCCGGGCGCGATGACGCCGCCGATGAACGTGCCATCGCGCGTCACGCAGTCGTAGGTCGTCGCGGTGCCGAGGTCCACGATGATCGCGTCGCGCTTGTGGATTTGGCTCACGGCGAGGGTGTTGACGATGCGGTCGGCGCCGACCGACATCGGTTCCTCGACCTTGAGCTTGATCGGCAGCTTCGACGTGGGATCCACGACGACGACGCGGGCGTGCGCCACCCAACGCTCGCAGGCGTCCTGCAGCGGCTTGGTGACCGGAGGAACGACCGAGGCGATGGCCACGCCCTGCACCGCGTGGGGGTCGAACCCCTGCCCGGCGAGCAGGGCGCGCAGCAGCACACCGATCTCGTCGGGCGTGCGCGCCTGGTCGGAGGTGATGCGCCAGTGGCCCTTGAGCTGGCCGGCGTCGAACAGCCCCACGGTGGTCTCGGAGTTACCCACGTCGAACACGAGATTCACGCGTCCTCCTCGAAAACGAGCGATCCGGCGCGGGCGAGGTGCGGCCCGGCGGAAGTGTTGACGATCAACGCGCCGGAGGCGTCCAGCCCGGCCACGGTGCCGGCGACCGGCTCGCGGCACCGGCGCCCCCGGGCGAAGTCGCGCCGGGCGAATTCGGCGAGCTCGTCGCCGTCGAGCGGTCCCGTACGGCGCACGGCGTCGCGCAGCGCGGGCACGAGCCGGCTCAGCACGACCAGCCGCGTCGTCCCCGGCTGGAGGGCCGCCGCGATGGGCAGCAGGCGCGGCGGCCGCACGTTCAGCCCGACGCCGATCGCGATCCAGTCCAGCACGCCCTCGCGCCAGCGCGCCTCGACGAGCACGCCGGCCAGCTTCGCGTCGCGCACGTACAGATCGTTGGGCCACTTGAGCGCGATGCGCGACGGCGCGAGGTCATCCAGGGCGCGCGCCGCGGCGAGGCCGAGCCGGAGCGAGAGGACGTCGAGCGCCGACGCATCGTGGGGGCGCTCGATCAGCGCGAGCCAGATGCCGCGTCCCGACTCGGAATGCCAGGGCCGCCCCTGCCGCCCACGGCCGGCGGTCTGCTCGTTGGCCAGGACGAGCATCCCGGCATGAGCGCCGGCGGCGGCCCGCTCGTGCGCGATGTCGAGGGTGGAGCCGATGCTCTCGAACAGCTCCACGGCGGGGACGCCGAGGGCCATGGCGAGTTGGGAGGAAGTCCTGCCGTCGTATCGGACCTCGGGGGCGACGTCGGTCATCGGGGGGTCAGCGGAGGGTGTCGGTGTAGAGTTGCTCGTAGCGGGCGACCACGTCGTTCAGCGCGTACCGCGCGCGCGCGTCGGCCGCGGCGGCGCGGCTCATCTGGTGCCAGAGATCCTGGTCGCCGAGGATGCGCAGCGCCGCGGCGGCCATCGCCTCGACGTCGCCCACCTCGCACAGCGCGCCGGTCACGCCGTCGGTCACGACCTCGGGAAGCCCGCCGGCGCGCGCGCCGATCACGGGCGTGCCCGACGCCATCGCCTCGAGCGCGCTCAAGCCGAACGACTCGCGGTCGGTGGGGAGCAGATAGAGGTCGGCCGACGCGAGCAGCGGGGCCACGGATTCGATCTTGCCCAGGAACATGACCTGGCCCTGCACGCCGAGCCGCGCCGCCTCGCGCTCGGCCACGATCCGGTCGGGGCCGTCGCCGACCATGACGAGCAGGCTGGGCAGCTCGGCGGTCACGCGGGCGAAGGTGCGCACGATGTCGGCCACGCGCTTCACCGGCCGGAAGTTCGAGATGTGCATGAGCACCGGACGCCCGTCGCCGAACGCGCCGCGTGAGGCCGGGTAGCGGGCCCGGTCGTAGACGGCGGGATCCACGAAGTTCGGGATGACGTCGATGCGGCACCCGTCGAACCCGAACGCGCCGATCGTCTCGCGCTGCAGGAAGTGCGACACGGCGGTGAGCCGGTCGGACTTCTCGATCGAGAACTTGGTGATCGCGTGGAAGCTCGGGTCCTGGCCGACGATGGTGATGTCGGTGCCGTGGAGCGTGGTGAGCACCTGAATGTCGGGGCGCGCGGGGCCGAGCATCTCCTTCGCGATCCAGGCACTGGTGGCGTGCGGGATCGCGTAATGGCAGTGGAGCAGGTCGAGCTTGTGGGCCAGGACGACCTCGTGCATGCGCACGGCGAGCGCGAGGTCGTAGGGCGGATACTCGAACAGGGGATAGCGGCCGACGTCCACCTCGTGGAAGAACACGCGCGGCAGGAACGCGGGCAGGCGGAACGGCTGTCGGTAGGTGATGAAGTGGATCTCGTGGCCCCGGTGGGCAAGCGCGATGCCCAGCTCCGTGGCCACCGCGCCCGAGCCGCCGTACGTCGGATAACAGGTGATCCCGATCTTCACCGCCTCACGCCTCCTCTCCGCCTTCCCACCACCGTTCCGCGACCTCGCGCCAGTCGGGCCGTTGCGGGTCGAGCGCCGTGACCTCGCTTCCGGCGAGCTGGTGCCGGAACCAGGTGCGCTGCCGCTTGGCGTACTGCCGCGTTTCCACGATCACCCGCTCCCGTCCGCGCGCCGGCGTCTCGGCGCGCGAGACCACCGCGCGCAAGGCGTCGTATCCGGTCGCCTTCCAGGCCGGCGCGTCGGCGGGCACGGTCCGCATCAACGCGCGGACCTCGTCCAGCCAACCGGCGGCCAGCATCGCATCCACCCGTTTCTCGATGCGGTCGCGCAACGCAGGTCCCGGATCCACGAGAAGATAACGCGCGCACCAGCGGGGCGGACGGGCCCGCTCGCGGTGGAGATCAGTCAGGCGGTGCCCGGTGAGCAGCGCGATCTCGACCGCCCGCAGGAGCTGGGTGCGCCCCAGGTGGGCGCGCTCGGGGTCGAGCATCCGGCACCAGCGGCGCAGGTCGGGCACGGGGAGGGTGCCGAGCACGCCGGCCAGCTCGGTCCGTCGGGCGGGATCGAGCGCCGGCTCCTCGAACAGCCCGCCGAACAGGGCGCGGAGGTAGAAGCCCGTGCCCCCGACGACCAGCGGCACGCGCCCGGCGCGCTCGATCTCGGCGAGCCAACGGGCGACGTCCTCCGCCCAGGCGGCGGCGGAATAGCGCGCCGTGGGATCGAGCACGTCCACGCCGTAGTGCGGCACGCGCGCGCGCTCGTCGGGCGAGGGTTTGGCCGTGCCGACATCGAAGCCGCGGTAGATCTGGCGCGAGTCGGCGCTGACGATCGCGGCGCCGTGGCGCTCGGCCAACCAGAGGGCGACGGCCGACTTCCCCGCGGCCGTGGGGCCGCAAACGACGCGCAGGCTATTTGCGGCCAAAGCGCCGCTCCAGCTCGTCCCACGAGAGCTGCACGACGGTGGAGCGCCCGTGCACGTCGTGGGCGGGGAGCGTGGTGCGGCGCAGGTCGGCGAAGAGGGCGCGCATCTCCCCGGGCGACAGCTCGTCGCCGGCCTTGATCGCCGCCTTGCAGGCCACGGTGGCGGCCAGCCGCTCGTGGCGCTTCGCCACCGACGCGAAGCGGTCGCCGGTGAGCGCGTCGAGGGTATCGCGGAGACAGCGCTCGGCATCGAACCGGGGGTGCGGCATGGGCACGCTGCGCACGATCAGCGTGTGCCCGCCGAACCCCTCGATCTCGAAGCCGAGCTGCTCGAACGTCTCGCGGTTCTCCTCGAACGCTTCGGCTTCGGCGGGGCCGAGGTGGAGGGTGAGGGGAAAGAGCAGCCGCTGGGCGGGGGCCTCGCCCCGGGCGAGCGCGTTCATGAATTTCTCATAGAGCACGCGTTCGTGGGCGGAGTGCTGGTCGATGAGCACCACCCCGCCCTCGGACTCGAACAGCAGGTAGGTGCGGTTGAGCTGGGTGAGGACGGGGACGGGCTCGGGCTCCTCGGCCTCCGGGTGAGTCGGTGAGTCGGTGAGTCCGTGGGTCGGTGAAGGGGCGAAGATGCCTTCGCGGGGGTGGGGCTCTGCGCGCAGGGCCTCGACGTCCACCGGCGGGGGCTCGTAGCGCGGCGCCGCGGGGAACGGGATGGGCGGGCGGCCGATGGCGGCGCCGGCGTCGAGGGTGCCGAGGGCGCGGCGCACGGCCTCCTCGACCACGCGCTCCAGCGGCCACCGGTCGCGGAAGCGGACCTCGGCCTTGGCGGGGTGCACGTTCACGTCCACGGCGTCGCCGGCGACCTCGACGTCGAGGAAGAGCGAGGGGCGGACGCCGGCCGGGATCGTGGACTGGTAGGCGGCCTCGGCCGCGCGCACGATGCCGAAGTCGCGCACGGCGCGCCCATTCACGGACACGAAGATCCGCCGGCCGGCCGTGCCGACGTCGGCCGGGCGCTCGACCAGCCCCGACACGCGTGTCGAGCCGCGCACGTCGTCCACCTCGAGGAACCGCTCGGCGTAGGCGCCGCCCCAGAGCGCGGCGAGGCGCGCGCGGAGCGACGACGCGGCGGGCAGCGTGAGCACGCTCTTCCCATCGTGGGTGAGGGCGAGGCGCACGTCGCGGCGGGTGAGCGCGACGCTCGTCACCGTGTCCATGATGGCGCGCCACTCGGAGCGCGCGCCGCGCATGAACTTCTGCCGGGCGGGCGCGTTGTAGAACAGATGGGCCACGGTCACGGTGGTGCCGCGGCGGCGCGCGGCCTCGCGGGTCTCCTCCACGGCGCCGGCGGCGGCACGCACGCGGGTGCCGGCGCCGTCCACGGGCGCGGTCTCGATCTCGAGCTGCGACACGGAGCAGATCGCCGGGAGGGCCTCGCCGCGGAAGCCGAAGCTCGCGACGCCCACGAGGTCGGCCGCGTCGCGGATCTTGGACGTGGCGTGGCGCGAGAGCGCGAGCACCGCGTCCTCGGGACTCATGCCGATCCCGTCGTCGCTCACGCGGATGCGCTGGCGGCCCCCGTCCTCGACGTCGAGGTCGATGGACTGCGCGCCGGCGTCGAGCGCGTTCTCGATCAGCTCCTTGACCACCGACGCCGGACGCTCGACGACCTCTCCGGCGGCGATCTGATCGGCCACCGCGCTGGGCAGCACGGCGATGCGCGGCGCGGCGGGCGCGGGAGACGAGGGTGAGGCGGCCATCGCGTGGAAGCTACCGGAAGCGCGGCGCGAAGGTCAATCGAGCGACGGCGGCAGCGGCGCGTCGAGCGCCAGGAGCTGCTGGGCCGGCATCCACCCCTGTCGTCCGCCGTCGAGCTCGACACGCATCCACGCGCCCTGCTGCGAGAGCACGCGGACGATCTCGCCCGTTTCGATGGACGCGCCCTGTCCCGCGCCGAATCCCGGATCGGTCGTCAGCACGGTGTGGCCGCGCACGACGGCGAGCGACTGCGCGGCGAGCCGCCCGTTGACGGCGATCGCGGCGAGGCCGAACAGCGCCGCGCCGGCGATTCCCGGCACGACGAGCCGCCGGACCCAGGCGGCACGCCGGCGCACCGCCGGATGCCAGCCCGCACAGGCGGCGATCCAGCACAGTGCCATCGCGACGAGCAGCAGGTCGAGGGGCGTGGGCGGCACGTATCCGGGCGCGAACGCCTCGATGCCGTGCACCAGGCCGAGCCGGTCGCGCAC
>JBJKPA010000329.1:0-2597 GCA_046706905.1 Gemmatimonadaceae bacterium | reverse complement strand
TGCTCCACGCGCGGATGGCCGGCATCGCGGAGCACGCGGTCCAGCAGCGGTGCGCTCTCGCCGATCAACACCACGGCCCACGCCCGCGATGTGGCGTCCGCCGCGAGCGCTTCGAGCGGCACGCCCTTGTCTCGCCCGCCGGCGATGAGCACGATCGGCGCGTCGAAGCTTCGCAGCGCGGCGATCACCGCGTCCGGCTGCGTGCCCATCGAGTCGTTGACGTAGCGCACCCCATCGATGCGGGCCACCGGCTCCAGGCGGTGCGGCACACCACGGAAGCCGGCGATCGCCTGCCGGATTCCGTCGGGCGCGACACCGAAGAGCATCCCCACGGCCGCAGCCGCCAGCACGTTGCTGACGTTGTGCGCTCCGGGCAGAGGGATCTCGCCGAGCGGGAGCAGGCGCCCGCGCGGACCGGCCAGCGCGGCTCCCCCGCCGGCAAGGGGCAATCGGCCGACCCCCGCCGCCACGATCCAGTCCTCGACCACGCCCAGCCCGCCGGGAATCGGGTGGTCGCGGCGGTACAGCACGGCCTGGGTGGAGCCGAGCCCCACGTACGCGGCGCTTACCGGGTCCTCGGCGTTCAGCACGAGGGCCCCCTCCGGGTCGACGAGCTCCGCCAGGCGGCGCTTCACGGCACGGTAGGCGGCGACACTTCCGTGACGGTCCAGGTGGTCCTGCGTGACGTGCGTGTAGACGGCGACGGTCGTGCCGCGCGAGAGCGTCGGCAGCTGCAGCTCCGAAAGCTCGATCACCACGCGATGACCGGAGGTGAGCTCGGGCAGTCGCTCCACGAGCGGCGTCCCGTTGTTGCCGCCCAGCACGACCGGGGCTGCGCCCACACCCAGCACCGCCGCACACAGCGCGCTGGTGGTGGTCTTTCCCTTCGTGCCGGTGACCCCCACGGTCGGCGCCGGGCAGAGGCGCAGAAAGAGGTCGACTTCGCTCACCACGGGGACACGGCCCTCGCGCTCGAGCGCACCGAGCGCGGCCTGCAGGCGTGACTCGGTGGTCGGGAAGCGGCTACTGACCGACGGTGAGCAGGTCACCAGCGCCTGCCCGCGCAGCGCCTCGGCCGGATCCACATCCGGGCCGACCAGGAGCCGCGCCGGACGCCCCTCCAGCGCATCCAGCGAGGCGGCCAGTTGGTCCACCGGACGGACGTCGTAGATCGTCACGACCGCACCGCGATCGGCCATGAAGCGCGCCAGCGCCACGCCGCTGCGCGCGAAGCCCAGCACGGCCACCGGGCGCCCGTGGAACGAGTCGAGATCCAGCCGTGCGAGGTCGAGGGAGGCGACTGCGCCGCTCACGCCGCCGTCCCGATACAAACGCGGCCGCTCATGCCCCCACCCCGATGCGAACGCCGCCCCTCATGCCGCCACCTCACTCGAACATGTGCAGCGAGGAGAGGAAGAGCACAACGCCGAGCATCCCCGCCAGGGCGGCGACGATCCAGAACCGCATCGTGATCTTCTCCTCGTCCCAGCCGCCCAGCTCGAACTGGTAGTGGATCGGCGTGTACCGGAAGATCCGCCGGCCGGTGAGCTTCACGCTCGCGATCTGCAGGAGCACGGAGCCCGCCTCGATCACGAAGATCACGCCGATGAACGGCAGGATCACCACCTGGCCGGCGATCAGCGCGGTCACGGCCAGGGTCGCCCCAAGTGATAACGCCCCTGAGTCCCCCATGAAGATCTGCGCCGGATGCACGTTGAACCAGAGAAACCCGAGCAGCGCCCCGACGATCAGCATCGAGAAGATCGCCAGGTTCTCCTGCCGCGGGCTGTTCAGCAGCGAGATGATCGCGAACGCGGTGTAGGCGAAGATCAGCGTCCCGGCGGCCAGCCCGTCCAGGCCGTCGGTGATGTTCACGCCGTTGCTCGCCCCGATGATGGCGATCGCCGCGCACACGACGAAGATCCAGGGATCCACGTGCACGTCGCCCACGAAGGGAACGCGAAAGCCGGTGAAGTCGTAGTGGCGCTGGATGTAGATCGCCGCCAGGATCGCCACGATCGTCTGCCAGATCAGCTTCTGGCGCACGTTGATCCCCTCGCCCGTCCTGGCGTTGAGGTAATCGTCGACGCCTCCCAGCACGCCCACACCGCCGAGGGCAAGGAGCGGAGCGAAGGTCGACGCGTCGACCAGCCCGAGCACCAGCGCGAGAACGATCACGACCGCGATCAGCAGGAGACCGCCCATCGTGGGCGTTCCCTCCTTGCCGTAGTGACTGTCCGGCTCCTCCTCGCGCACATGCTTCCCGAACCCGAGCCAGCGAAGGAGGCTGAGGTACGGTCGCATGAGGATCACGACGAGCGCGAAGGCCAGCAGCAGGCTCTGGATCAGCAGGGCGTTCATGCGACCGCCCCGTCGTATCCCGAAGACGCCTGCGCGGCCACCAGATCCTCGAGCCCGAGACCGCGCCGTGATCGCTCCACCGGGTCCATGCCCAGGCCGCGCGACGCCTTCAGGAGCACCGCGTCGCCCGGCCGCAGGCGCGCGAGCAGCTCGACGCACGCGGCGTCGAGATCCGGGGCCGGAACGACGGCCTCGGGCGGCATGCCGGCCGCTCGGGCGCCCTCGCCGATCGGTGC
>JBJKPA010000328.1:0-7712 GCA_046706905.1 Gemmatimonadaceae bacterium | reverse complement strand
CCTCGGCCACCGTCGTCAGCCCGCCGATGCGCAGCGACCCGCCCTCGACTTCGATGCCGCGCAGTCCGGGGATCCCGGTCAGCGCGATCAGGTCGCCGGCCATCTCGCGGCCGCGCTGATAGTCGGGCAGCAGCTCCGTGCCACCCGCCAGAAACGCCGCACCGACGCCCAGGCGCTCTCCCAGCGCGCAGGCGTCGGCGACGGTGGCCGGCCGGTGGTAGCGGAACTGCATCGTCAGGCCACCGCGGCGCGGGCCTGCCACGCCACGCCTCCCTGGCCGAGCTTCCGGTAGCGGAATCCGCCCCACAGCGCGGCGCCGAACGCGCCGGCGAAGATCGCGTCTGGGTGCGTCACCACCACGCGCGAGCGTCCGTCCTGGGCCGCCTTGCGCGCCAGCGCGTCGCGCAACGCGGCCAGCATCCCGACATCCGATGCCAGCCCGCCGCTCACGAAGATCGGGCCGTCGAATTCGAGCGAGCGCAGCAGCCGCGCGAACCGCTCGGCCATGCTGTCGTGCACGCCGCGCAGGATGTCGGCCGTCGTGATGCCGCGCGACACCATGTTGATCACGTCGGTCTCGGCCAGCACGGCGCAGATCGAGCTCACCTTCTCGGGCTGCGTGGCCGCCTGCGACAGCGATCCGATCTCGTCGTGCGACACCCCGAGGTAGCGGGCGATGTTCTCCAGGAACTGCCCCGAGCCGGAGGCGCACTGGCTGGTCATCTTGTAGTCGGTCACGCGGCCGTGGGCGTCGATGGCCAGGGCGCGCGTGTGCAGCGCCCCCACGTCGAGCACGGCGCGCGACTCGGGCGCCAGATACAGCGCGCCGCGGGCGTGCGTCGTCATGCCGTAGAAGTGCCCGGTGGCGAACGGGACCTCGCCCGCCTCGCCGGTGGTCGCGATGTAGTGGATCTCCCCCACGCCGGACGCGTCGAGCGCGGCCTGATACACCTCGTCCACCACCTTGCTCACTTCGCGGCGGCGGATGCGCTCCGACGCCTTGGCCAGCATCCGGTGCTCGGCCGCGCCGTCGGTGTCCATGATCGCGACCTTGACGGCGCCGCTGCCGACGTCGATCCCCGCGCTAATGGTCATCAGGCCACCATCCTTTTCGCGAAGAGGGAAGCGCCCAACGCGCCGGTGTAGATACTGTCGGGCGAGATGTTGATCGTGCGCGCGCCGTAGTTCTCGTCCACCAGCTCGCGGATCGCGCGCACCGCGGCGGCATTCTTGGCCACGCCGCCGGTGAAGGTGAATTCGTCCGCCACGCCGCCCGAGCGGGCCAGCAGGCTCATCGCCCGCAGCACGATCGCCCGGTGCAGTCCGGCCAGGATGTCCTCGCGCTTCTGCCCCAGCGAGAGCAGCTCGCGCAGCTCGGCGCCGGCGAACACGGTGCACGTGGAGTTGATCTTCACCGCACGCCTGGACTGCTCGGCCAGCGGCCCCAGCTCGTGCAGGCCGAGGTTCATCTCGTCGGCGATGTAGCCCAGGTAGCGCCCGCATCCGGCCGCGCACCGGTCGTTCATCTGGAAGCTGGTCACGATGCCTTCGGGATCCACCTGGATCGCCTTCGTGTCCTGCCCGCCGATGTCGAGCACCGTGCGCGTGCTCGGGAACAGCGCGTGCGCGCCCAGCCCGTGGCACAGGATCTCGGAGCGGATCTGCTCCTTGGGGAAGGGGAGGCGCGCCCGGCCGTAGCCGGTGCCCACCGTCGCCGCCGGCGTGAGGTCGGCGGTCGCCGCGTACTCCACGGCGTCGGTCAGCCCGGTGGGGCTGCCGATGCGGCGCAGCGCCGTGCCGATGTGGTCGCGGAAGTCCAGCTCGAGCGGCTCGTTCTCCACCCGGATGATGCATTTGTCGTAGAGGCCCACGAGCCGGTCGAAGGTCACGCCCTCGATGCCCGTGCCCTCCTCGGCCAGCCGCATGAACGCCGAGCCCGCGGCGTCGCGGAAGAAGTCGGAGCGCGCCACCGGCGGCTGCTTGAACCGCGCCTCCTCCTCGCCGGCGATCGCCGCGAAGATCTGCTCGATCGCGCGCGTGAACGCGCTGCGGATGTCGGCCGGGATGGACTGGTCCGCCTCCTCCAGCATGAGCTGCTGCAGCCGGCGGAGCTGGTGCAGGAACTGCTCCAGCACGAACGCCCGGCGCAGCTTGGGCACCGCCTTCGCCGCGTCGCCCGCGGCACGCTGCTGGATGAGCCCGAATCGTGCGTTGATGAACGCCTCGGTGCGCGCCACGGCGGCCGCGAGGTCGTAGTTCGAGCGCGAGTTCGTGATCCCGCGCCCGAGGATCGCGCCCTGCTCGTCGAGCACCACCGCCTTCGTGGTCGTCGAGCCGAGGTCAATGCCGATGACGCAGCTCATACGGCCACCGCCGCGGCCTGGTGCGCCGCTCCGGCCGCCTTGCCCTGGCGCCGGCTCTCGATCATCTGGAAGTAGCTCTCCAGCCGGTTCTTGATGTTGGCCTGCGAGAAGTAGCGCGGATCCACCAGGTCGCTCTCGATGAACGCCCCCGGCACCCCCGTGCGCTTCTCCACCTCGCGCAGGATCATCAGCTGCCCGGCCGAGAACGAGTTGCACGACTTGATGGAGTTGATCACGAACCCGTCGGCCTCGTACTCGCGGATGTAGCGCGAGATCATCTCCACGCGCGCCGGCAGGTTGAGATTGGTGTAACAGCCGCTGCAGTAGTCGGCCATCGTGCCCAGCGGGTCGTCCGGATCGTGCCGGAACCCGAAGTCGTAGGTGCCGCCCACCTTGGTGTAGGTCGACGCCACCACCACCGCCTTCTCGTCGGTGAACATCTTCCAGAAGTCGCGGAAGTGCGTCCAGCTCGGCGGCCCCTCGACCACCAGGCGGAACCGCTGGTCGTCCAGCGAGCCGTCGGGCACGATCGGCCCGAGCCCCGCGGCGGCGCGCGCCTCCACCTCCTCGCGCAGGGCGCGGTAGTACTCCGCCCCCTCCTCGGTGCCGCGGAAGGCGCTGAACACCGGGCCCACGTAGTACACCGTGCCGAAGTAGCCGTCGATCGGGCTCGGTTTGCGCTTGGCCGAGTGCAGCACCTTCACCAGGTCGTCCTCGGCCTGCGCCGAGAGCGCCAGATGGTGGCGCAGCCGCTCCTCGTCGTACTTGCGGCCCGTCACCTTCTCGAGCGCCGGGATCACCTGCTCGCGGAGCTGCCGGATCATGTACTCGCGGTGCTCCGGCTCGAGCTTCCCGTCGCCCTGATAGGGCACGTGGAAGAACACCGTCGGGCACTCGTACTCCTCGCGCAGCAGCTCGAACCACTTCATGAACGTGTAGCAGCCGGTGTACGAGAGGAGCAGCAGGTCGGGCTTGGGGAGCTTGGTCCCGGCCGGGCTGATGTTGCCCGACTTCATCATGCCGATGTCGCACTTCACGTAGGCGCAGACGTCCTCGGAGTGCCCGGCGCGCTCGGCCTCGGCGATGTACTCGCCGGACAGCTTGCGCATCCCCGACTGCAGGGCGTTGATCTCCGGCAGCACGGGGAGCGCGCCGAACGAGCGGATCAGCTCGGTGAGGTTGCCGGGGACGAAGGTGTAGACGACCGGCTCGTGATTCTCCGGGGCCTTTTCGAGCCGCGCGAAGTGATCGGCGATCATCTCCTTCTGGAGCACCATCGAGCGGTCCTTCTGAACTTCCTTGGCGGCCATCAGGCGGGCCCTCCGCTCCACAGTTTCAGGGAATCGGCGAACGTCCCGGCCTGCTCGCGGAACTGCTGGAACTGGCCGGTGTTCTCCGAATACTTGAACGCGATACAGGGCAGCCCGGCGGCTTCGGCGCCCTTGCGCAGCATGGGTTGGTCGAGCAGCGCCGGGTCGCAGAAGCTCGGCGTCGCGAAGATCACGCCCTCGGCCCCCGCCGCCGCCGCGCGCTCGTGCATCAGGTCGCGCTTGCGCTGCAGGTCACCCTCGTAGAGCACCGACGTGCGGACCTCGGTCTCCACGAACGCCTGGGCCAGCGCGCGCAGCGGGTCGCCGTCCAGCGACACGTGGCCGGACAGGAAGCGCGCGCCGAGCACGAAGTCGTCGTCCACCACGTAGCAGCCGGCGCGCTCGATGGACTTGATCAGGCCCAGCGGGGGCTGCTCGCAGAAGGCGCCGGTCACGACCACGCGGCTGTTGTCGCGCGGGCGCCCCGGGTCGGCGTCGATCGCCTCCAGGTAGCCCTCCACCTTCTCGATGAACTCCTCGGCCGGCACCAGCTCGCCCGCCCGGAGCAGGAGGTACAGCTCCTCGGTGGGGAGGTCCCAGGGGCGCGCCTTGCGGGCGGCGTAGAGCGCCCGGATCGCCCGGCGCTTTCCATTATAGAGGGCGATCGAGCGGCGGAGCGCGTCGTCGTCGGGCATCACGCCCGAGACCGCGGCCAGGTCGTGCACCAGATGCCGCAGCTCGCTCTCGTAGAAGTCCACCGCGGCCGCCGGGTCCGGCACCTGCGGGACGTCGATGTAGCGGACGTACACGTCGGGGTAGAGCAGCTTCCACATCCCCGACAGGTTGCGGATCACGTCGCAGGTCGAGGGAAAGAGCACCGCCGAGAGCATGTCGAGCCGGCCGGACTGGGCCAGCTCGATCACCGAGCGCGGCAGGTGGCAGATGTACGACTGGTAGAACGCGTCGCCGCGAATGATCTCGAGCCGGTCCCCGCCGCCGTGAATCCCCACGGGGAGGAATCCGCAGGCGTGGAGGATCTCGCGCGGGACGTATACGGGCAGGTAGCCGCCGGCCCGGCCGTCGGGATGATCGGCCAGCCACTGGCGAACGGCGGTGAAGTCCAGGTCTTCGTAGAGATCCCGTGCCCAATCCACGATCGCGCTGCGCACATGGCCTCCGGGGAATTGCCTATTGTCGAACGAACGTTCGATCTGATATACTATGACCCGGGCCCCGGCTGTCAATAGCGGCTATTGGGACGATGGCCCAGGGCCTCTGTTACGCACATCACAATCCCAATCGAACGTTCGGGCGATCCCAGGAGCCCCTCATGAGCTTCCGATTCAGGAACCTCCAGCTCGACCACGTCGGCGTCGTCGGATCCGGCCAGATCGGACCCGACATCGCCCTCCACCTCGCCAGCACGCTCGCTACCGCCGGCGTTCGCGTTTCCGTCGTGGACGTCGCCCCCGACGCCCTCGAGCGCGGCCGCGCCAAACTCGAGCAGAAGGTCGCCAAGGCCCGCGAGAAGGGCGTCTACCCCCCGGCCGTCGCCGACGCCATCCTCGGCGCCCTCACCTTCACCACCGACTACGGCACCCTCGCCGACGCCGGCCTGGTGATCGAGGCCGCCACCGAGAACCTCGACGTCAAGCGGCGCATCTTCGCCCAGCTCGAGGGCATCTGCGCCCCCAACGCGATCCTCACCTCCAACTCGTCCCACATCGAGCCGCCCCTCATCTTCGGCGGCCTCACGCACCGGGCGCGCACGCTCGTCATCCACTACTTCTTCCCCGCCGAGCGGAACCCGATCGTCGAGATCGTCTCGGGCCCCGACACCTCGTCCGCGCTGGCCGACACCGTGATGGCGCTCTACGAAGAGATCGGGAAGGTCCCGATCCGCGTCGGCAGCCGGTATGGCTATGCCGTGAACCCGGTGTTCGAGGGGCTCTTCCTGGCCGCCGCGCTCGCCGTCGAGGAGGGACTCGGCACGGTCAAGGAAGTGGATGCCGCCGCCCGGCGCGCCCTCGGCCTCGGCGTCGGGCCGTTCACCGCCATGAACCTCACCGGCGGGAACCCGATCACCAACCACGCGCTGGACGAGATGACCACGCGCATCGGCCCCTGGTTCCGCTCGCCCAGGCTCATGCGCGACGCGATGGCCGCCGGCACCCCCTGGGACGTGCCGAAGCGCGACGAGAAGGTCGAGCTGCCGGCCGACCGCGAGCACCGCATCGCCGACACGATGCTCGGCGCCTACTTCGGGCTCTGCGGCGAGATCCTGGACAGCGGCATCGTCACGCTCGCCGACCTGGAGCTGGGCGTCGAGATGGGGCTCGTCATGAAGCCGCCGTTCACGTTCATGAACGAGCTGGGCGTGCCCCGCGCGCTGGAGTTGGTCCGCGCGTACGCCAGGTCGCACGAGGGATTCCCCGTGCCGGCGTGCATCCAGCGGCAGGCGGCGTCGGGCAAGCCGTTCGAGGTCGACTACGTCCTGCGCCGCGACGAGGGCGACGTGGCCGTCCTCACGATCCGGCGCCCGCAGGTGCTCAACGCGCTCAACGACGAGGTGTACGCGCAGCTCGTGCGCCGGTTCACCGACGTCCGCGACGACCCGGGAATCGCCGCCGCCGTGCTCACCGGATTCGGCACCAAGGCGTTCGTTTCGGGCGCCGACGTGAACTTCCTGGGCGCGATCACCTCACCGGCCGAGGGCGTGGCGACCTCCGAACGCTCGAAGCTGGCCGGCAACCTGATCGAGACGCTCGGCAAACCGGTCGTGTGCGCGCTCAACGGGTTCGCCCTGGGCGGGGGCAGCGAGCTGGCGCTCTGCTGCTCGGCGCGGCTCGTGCGGAAGGGACTCTCGCTCGCCATCTCGCAGCCCGAGTCGAACCTCGGGATCGTGCCCGGGGCGGGCGCCACGCAGCGGCTGCCGCGCCTCGTGGGCGTGCCGCTGGCCGCCGAGATGCTCCGCACCGGCCGCGCGCTCTCCGGCTGTCAGGCCGTGGAGTTCGGGCTCGTGCGCGAGGAGGTGGACGGCGACGTCGTCACGGCGGCGGTCGAGCTGGCACGCGCCGCGGCGCGCGGCGAGGTGGAGCTGGCGGGGGTGAGTCCCGAGCCGCTCGACTTCGACGCCGCCCTTCCCGACGTGGAGCTGGGCTTCCGCAGCCGGGCGATCGACGCGCTGATCACGCGCGCGATCGTGGACGGGTGCCGCCGGCCGCTGGCCGACGGGCTCCGCTTCGAGTCGGAGATGTTCGGCGAGTGCTGCGCCACCGAGGACATGCGGATCGGCGTCCGGACCTTCAAGGAGCAGGGTCCGCGGGCGAAGCCCGTGTTCGTTCACCGGTAGGCGTCACCGCCGGCGCGCGTCGCGCTGGTGTCGATCGGGATGAGCATGTCATCGCTCGTGCGGCGTACCGCGGGCAGGTACACGCCGATCAACCGGCGCGACCACCAGTCGCCGGTGGCGGCGCGCTCGCCGACGCCGGTGAACCGATAGTCGTAGAGCAGCACGCGAATGGCGTCGGGCGGATGAATCGCGCCGTCCGCGCCGCGGAACGCACGGTTCGGCGCGAGCAGCCCCCACACGGGCGGTGAGCCGGCGAGCAGGCGGTCCACGAAGTCCAGGAGCCACGGGTCGTAGCGCTCCTGCGGCGGCGCGTCGGACGGCACCGCCTCGGCGCGCAGCGCGGCGAACCACATCTGCCAGTCGAGCCGCGGCATGTACGGCGCCACCTGCGACGGCCGGCGGGCGAGTGGCCCGGCCTTGTACCGGAAGCCGATTTCGCGCCACGGACCGTTGCCGGTCCGGCCTTCCACGATCAGCTCGGGGCGGCGCGTCGTCATCGTGGCGAACAGGCCGTACGAATTGATCACGCCGAACGGCGCCACCAGCCGCCACGGGGTGGTGGCGACGTCCGCAATGTCGGTCACGCCGGCGGCGCGCAGGAGCTGGCCGGCGCCCACGGTGACGGCCACCAACAGGAACGCCACGGTCAGGGGGCGCCGGATGCGCTCGCCGAGGGAGAGGCCGCGG
>JBJKPA010000327.1:0-33281 GCA_046706905.1 Gemmatimonadaceae bacterium | reverse complement strand
TCCCGGAGTATCCACTCGGCGCGGGCGTCGGGCGCTGGGGGATGATGAACGCCTACTTCGACACCAAGAACGATCCGAACCCCAGCCTGTGGGCGGAAATCCAATGGACGGGGTGGATCCTGGACGGTGGGGCGCCGCTGGTCATCGCGTATCTCGCGGCGCTGTTCTACACGCTGTGGGCCACGTTCCGCATCTCGCGCACCCGCTTCCGAGGAGACCCCACGCTGTCGCTCTGGGGGGCGGTGATCCTGGCCTACGGCATCGGGGCCATGGCATTCACGTTCTCATATCCCGTGTTCCTCTCCCAGACCGGGATGGAATTCTGGTTCCTGAACGGCGTGTTGTTCGCGACGGCGCGCACGCAGGCGTGGCGGGATTACTGGCAGCGCCTGGCCCCGTCGTGACCCGCTTCACGATCGTGACGGGCGATTTCGTCCGAACCGGCGGCATGGACACGGCGAACCTCCATCTGGCCGAACACCTCGCCCGCGCCGGCATGGAACTCCATCTCGTGGCGCATCGCGTGGATCCCGTGCTGGTCGCCATGCCGACCGTCACGTGGCACCGGGTGGCCAAGCCGCTGCATTCGTACCGCCTCGGCGCGCCGCTGCTGGCGCGCGCGGGTACGCGATGGGCCCGTGCCGGGGCGGCGGCGGGCGGACGGACGATCGTGAACGGCGGGAACTGCGATAGCTCCGACACCAACTGGGTGCATTACGTGCACGCCGCGCACCAGCCGCGGGTGGCCGGCGGAGCATCGCGCCGGTTGCTGGCTGCGTGGACGCACCGGCGGGCCGTGGCCGACGAACGTACCGCGGTGCGTCGCGCGCGACTCGTCATCACCAACTCGCAGCGCACGACGCGGGACGTCGTGGAACGGGTCGGGGTGGACGTGGAACGTGCGCGCTGCGTGTACTACGGCACGGATGCGTCGTACCACCGGCCACCCACGGCCGCCGAGCGCGCGGCGGCGCGGGCCGCGTTGGGCTGGGCGGACGACCGGCCGATCGCGGTCTTCGTCGGCGCCCTGGGCGACCGGCGCAAGGGATTCGACGTCCTGTTCGAGGCGTGGGAGCGGCTGTGCCGCGACGCCGGATGGGACGCGCGGCTCATCGTGGTCGGCGCGGGCGACGAGCTGCCGGCGTGGCGCGCTCGGGCGGAGCGCGCGAAGCTCGGCGACCGGATCCGGTTCACGGGATTCATCACCGACGTCCGTGGGGTGCTCTGGGCGGGCGACGCCGTGGTGGCTCCGGCTCGGTACGAGGCGTACGGACTGGGCGTGCACGAAGCGGTGTGCTGCGGCCTGCCGGCGATCGTGAGCGCCGGAGCCGGCGTGGCTGAGCGATTGCCGGAACTCGAAACATTGCGGGTCCGGCAACCGGATGACCCGGCCGAGTTGGTGGCGGTACTACAGCGGTGGCGCGGCGATCAGGACGGATGGCGGCGGCGGACGGAGCCGGCGACGGCGCGGCTGCGCGGCTGGACGTGGGACGACATGGCGACGGCCATCGTCTCCGCGATGGAGGAGCACCGGTGACGCCAACCGCGCCGATGTTCGCGCCCCTCGAACGGTGCTGGGTCTGCGGCGGGAACTCCCTGCGCCCCGTGCACGAACTCATCTTCGAGTTCAAGACGTACGCGACGCAGGATCCGGAGCTCGCCGCGTACACCGATCAGCGACTCGCGCTCGTTCGGTGCCGGTCATGCGGGTTCTCGCAGCCCGCGGCGCTCCCGACGCTGCCGAATTACTTCGCACGGATGTACGACCAGCGCTGGTCGGACGACTGGATGGCGCGGGAATACGGCAGTGGGTACAAGGATCTCATCTTCCGGACGGTGTTGGACGCGCTGGCACGACGCCTCCCGTCGTCGCGGCGCACGCTGCTCGATCTCGGCGCGCACGTCGGCCGGCTGCTGAAGCTGGCGCGCGAGGGCGGTTGGACCGCGGAGGGCGTGGAGCTCAATCCGCAGACGTCGGCGTTCGCGGCGAAGGCCACGGGGCTTCCGGTGCACCAGGCGGATGCGCGGACGCTGATCACCGAGGGACGGCGGTACGACGCGGTCACTCTGATCGACGTGCTCGAGCACATCCCGGATCCCGTTTCGCTCCTCTCGACGGCGCACGGCCTGATCAGCCCCGGCGGCTGGATCGCGGTGAAGGTGCCGAACGGACCGGTGCAGTTGCAGAAGGAGGTCTGGCGATCCCGCCTCGTCCGCGGATATCGGGCGACGGTGGCGGACAATCTCGTGCACGTGAATCACTTCTCACCGCGGACGCTGGCCCTGGCACTGGAGCGCGCGGGCTTTCGCGACGTCCGGGTGGGTCCCGCGGCGCCCGAAATCGTGCAGCGCGCGGATGCGTCCACCATTCGCCGTTGGGCGGTGAACGGCCTCCGACTCGCGGCATATGACGTGGCGCGGATCGTTCCATGGGGCACGCGCACGCCCCTGGCGCTCCACCTGCAGGCCTACGGTCGCGCGCCGTGAGCGACCTGCCGACGCCGCGCCTGTCGGTCGTGATCGCCACACACGACAATCAGCCGGTGCTCGCGCGCTGCCTCGCGAGCTGGCGCCGGCATGCCTCCCGACTGCCGGTGGAGCTGCTCGTCGTGGAAGACGGCTGCCGCGACGGAACGCCGGATTATCTGCGCGACATCGCCGCGGGCGGCGGGTGGGGAACGCTGCAGCTCCGCGTGCTGCACGAGGACGACGCGCACGAGCTGATGTGCACGAATCGCGGATTGCGCGAGGCGCGCGCTCCACTCGTCATGAGCTGGCACGACGACATGTTCCTGCAAGCGGGCTGGTTCGTGCCGGAGCTGCTGGCGACGTTCGATGCCTATCCGGACATCGGCCTGATGAGCCTGAGCCGGGGCCTGCGCTGCCTCCCGCTGGACGAGCCGATCCGCACCTTCGCCGACACGATCGACTGGCGGCGCCTCCAGAGCACGATCGGTCCGGCGCCGCGGAACTGGATCCGGCTCGTGGAAGTGGACGCGGTGGTGCGTCCCTGGGTGGTGCGGCAGGCGTGCGTCGCGCGCGTGGGCGTTCTCGACGAGGCCTTCCGGCCCACCGAGTGGGACGAGGCGGACCTCTGCTACCGTATCCGCGAGGCGGGCTGGCGCATCGCCACGCACGGGTACGAGCGGGACCAGGCGTATCACCATCTCCTGAGCACGACGCTCGGCCGCACACCCTCGGAAAAGCGGCAGGCGGGGATCGTCCGCAACGCGCAACTCTTCTACTCGCGATGGCGCGGGACGATCGCGCGCGAGGCCGGACGGCGACCGAAGACGTGGCGTCGCCGACTGAGTGCCGCGGGAACGGTCGGCACGGCCGCCGCGATCGCCCGGCAGCTCCTGCGGCGATCGCGCTCCGACGCCGGAGCGCGCTAGACGTGCGCGCGTTTCTGGTCAACAGCGGAATCCTCGGCCACCGCTCCGTGGGGCGGGTGATCGGCGACGCGCTGGCGCAGCGGCCCGACGTGACGACGGTGCGCATCGATCTCGCCGAGGGCCTCACGGCGACGGACCGCGTGATTCGCCGGCTGATGTGCTGGGGCGGCTCCGCGGCGACCGACCGGTTTGCGGCGCTGACCCTCGCCCGGTGGCGGCGCGAAATGCACACGGGACTCCTGGCCGCGCGACGCATCCGCTCGGCGGAGCGCCGGCACGGCGCGCCCGACGTGCTGCACCTGCACACCCAGGCGACGGCGTTCGGCTCGATCGAACGCATGCGACGCACGCCGTCGATCGTCTCGCTGGACATCACCCAGCGCCTGGCTTCGCTCGAGGTGGCACCGGGCATGTTGCGCCGGCAGTACGCGGCGTGCGCGGCGCGCGATCGCGCGGTGTTCCGCGGAGCCGCGGCCATCGTCGCGACGTCGCGGTGGGCGGCGGACGACCTGGCGAACGGGCAGCCGGAATGCACGGACCGTCTGCACGTGATGCCGTATCCCGTGTCCGGCGAAGGGTTCGACGCGGGCTGGATCGACGCCCGATGGGCGCGCGCCCGGGAGGGAGGCCCCGTCCGGGCGCTGTTCATGGGGGGCGATTTTCCGCGGAAGGGCGGGTGGGCGCTGCTCGAGGCGTGGCGGGCGGGGGCCTTCGGTCCGGCGGCCGAGTTGCACGTCGCGACCGACTGGCCGGTCCCGCCGCCGCTCGTGCCGCCCGGCGTGACCGTGCATCGCGGCGTCCGGGCCTACACGCCGGAATGGCTCGCCCTGTGGGCTGCGGCCGATCTGTTCGTGATGCCGACCACCGGCGAGGCGTTCGGGATGGTGTTCCAGGAAGCCGCAGCGGCCGGCATTCCGGCAATCGGCACGAGGCTCAACGCGGTACCGGAGATCGTCGCCGACGGCGAGACGGGCATTCTGGTGTCGGCCCGCGATGCAGGTGCACTGGTGGCCGCGCTGCGACAACTTATAGAAGACCCCGGCACGCGCCGCCGGATGGGCACGGCAGCCCGTGCGCGTGCAACCCGCCTTTACGACCCGGCCGCGTACGGCGCGCGGCTCGCCGAACTGATGGATCGCGTGGTGACCTCCCGAGCTTCCGCACCGAGATGAATTCCGACGAGCGCCAGGTCGCGTCGAGCGAACGATACGGCCGCCCATCCCGGCTCGAGCAGTTGGGCGGCCGTGTAGGCCGTCTCGTGGGCGATGGGCCGATCCGTCGCGTGCTGCGCAGCGGTTTTCGATGGATTCTGCGCATCGCCGGACGGGGCGCACTGCGCAGCACGCTGCCGGGGGGCGAGGTCGTGCGCATCGCGCCGGGATATCGCTACATGACCTGGAATCCGGTGGAGTACGCCGCCTATCGACCCGTGCTGCGGCCCGGCGACACCGCGCTGGACGTTGGGGCAAACGTCGGCGCGTACGCGGTGGTGTTCGGCATCTGGGTCGGCACGGCCGGGCAGGTCTTCGCGTTCGAGCCGGCGGCCGGCGCGCGAGCCGGGCTCGAGGAGCACATCGCGCTGAACGGTCTGCGGGATCACGTGCACGTCGTCCCGGCGGCGGTCGCCGACCGCGCCGGCGCAGCGGCATTCGTGAGCGAGGGCGCGCAGGGCACGAACCACCTCGCGTGGAACGATGCGGCGGCCGGCGCGGCATCCACCGTCGAGGTGCCGACGACGACGATCGACGCGTTCTGCGCCGAGCGCAGGCTCCGTCCCAAGCTGATCAAGATCGACGTCGAAGGCGCCGAGTTGGCCGTCCTGCGCGGCGCGCGCGCCACGATCGCGGCCATGCCGGCCGACGGCGCGGTCTTCGTGGAGCTCCATCCCAACGCGTGGGCTGCGATGGGACTCACGGCGGACGACGTGCAACGCGAACTCACGGCGCAGGGGCTCCGCATCGCGCCGCTGCGGCCGGGGATCTCGCCGTGGACGATGGACGGCGAGTGCGTGCGGCTGGAGCGCGCCTGAGCGATGCGCATCCTGATCGTGAACGACGGGGTCGGTGACGTGGGCGGCGTGCAGCGCTATCTCGAGGCGGTCTCGGCGGCGCTGCGTGCGCGCGGGCACGACCTGGCGCTGCTGCACCTCGACCGCCTGCGCCGCGCCGAAGACTCCCCGGTGGGCACCGACGCCAGACACTTCTGCATCATGGACCTCGGCGCCGAGGGCGCCGTGTCGGCCGCGCTGGCGTGGCCGCCCGACGTGGTGTTCTCGCACAACATGCGGGCGCTGGACGTGGAGCGCCGGCTCTGCGGCAGGGCACCCGTCGTGAAGCTGATGCACGGCTATTTCGGCACATGCATCAGCGGGCAGAAGATGCACGCGTTCCCGCGTCAGGTCGCCTGCGACCGCCGCTTCGGCGCCGGCTGCGCGGCGCTCTACCTTCCGCGCCACTGTGGGCAGTGGAGCGTGCGTGCGCTGACGGCGCAGTACGGGTGGGTGCGCGAGCAGCGAGTGGTCTGGCGCGGATATCGCCACGTCGTGGTGGCGAGCGAGCACATGCGGCGCGAGTTCGAGCGAAACGGCGTCCCGGGCGATCGGCTTACGGTGAATCCGCTGTTCGCCGCGGATCTTCCGGCGGAACCGGCGCCACCCCCGTCGGAATTCCGCGTGCTCTTTCTGGGACGCATGACGTCGCTCAAGGGCGGAGACCGTCTGATCCACGCCGTACACGTCGCCGCGGATCGATCAGGGAGCGCGATACGGCTCACGATGGCCGGGGACGGACCGGCGCGCGGTGCGTGGGAGGCACTCTCCGCGCAGCTTGGCGTGAACGCCGAATTTCCTGGCTGGGTGGACGACGCAGGGCGCGACGCGCTCTGCCGTGAGGCGTCGCTGATCGCGGTGCCGAGCGTGTGGCCCGAGCCGTTCGGTCTGACGGGGCTGGAGGCCGGCGCGTACGGCGTACCGGCGGTGGCGTTCGATGTCGGGGGCATTGCGACGTGGCTCCATGAAGGCGAGAACGGCTGGCTGGTCGAGGCGCGCACGGGCGCGCCCGGGCTGGCTCGCGCCCTCCTCGACGCGCAGTCGGATCCGGCGCGCCTAGCCGAGCGGCGCGTCGGTGCGCGGCGCATGGCCGAGCGCCTTTCACTCGCTCGCCACGTTTCGGCGCTCGAAGGTCTGTTGCACCGCGTGGCACGCGAGGCAGCGGCATGAGCGCCCCCTGGCATCTCATCACGGGGGAGTACCCGCCGCAACCCGGCGGCGTGAGCGATTACACGCGCACGGTGGCCGAGGCGCTCGCCGCCCGTGGCCTCGACGTACACGTATGGGCACCGCCGGTGGCCGGCGCCGCGAACGCGGGCGAATTGCCGTCGTCGGTGCGGGTGCACCGGTTGCCGGACATGTTCGAGGAACCCTCGTTGCGAGCGATGACGGGCGGTCTCGATGCCGGCCAGGGGCCGCGCACGGTGCTCGTGCAATACGTCCCGCACGCGTTCGGCGCGCGGGGCATGAATCTGCGGTTCGCCCGATGGGTGCAGCACCGCGCACGGACCAGCGGCGACGACGTACGCGTGATGTTCCACGAGCCCTACTTTCCGTTCGTGGCCTGGCCGCCGCTCCGGAACGTGCTGGCGTTCGTCAACAGGATCATGGCCGTCCTGCTGCTGTCCGATATCCGGGTGGCGTACGTGTCCACGTCGGCGTGGCGGCCGCGGCTCGCGCACTATGCGCCACGAGCATTGCGCTTCGAGTGGCTGCCGATTCCGGCATCAGTTCCGGGCACGGCCGATCCCTCGGCGGTGACGGCGTGGCGCACGCGTTTCGGGGGCGGGGCCGGCGCACCGGTGGTGGGACACTTCGGAACGTTTGGAGAACTGGTATTGCGGCTGCTGGAACCGGCGCTGGAAGCGCTGCTCGCCCAGCGGGACGACGTGCGGCTGTGCCTGATGGGGGCCGGGAGCGAGGCATTCGCGGCGCGATTCGTGGGCGCCCACCCGCATTGGAAGCCGCGCATGACGGCCACCGGATCGCTCTCCGCCTCCGACGTGTCGGCGTGCATCCGCGCCTGCGACGTCATGCTGCAGCCGTACGCCGACGGCGCGAGCGGGCGGCGCACGACGTTGATGGCGGCGCTCGTGAACGCGGTGGCCGCGGTGACGACGCGCGGCGCGGCCACCGAACCGGACTGGAGCCGGGACGAGCCGGTCGTGCTGGCGGCGCCACAGGCCCAGGCCCTGGCCCAGGCGGTCGTTCGCCTGCTCGAGGACGACGGGCGGCGCCGCACCGTGGCCGACGCGGGGCACGCGCTGTACGAGCGTCGGTTCGCCCCTCGCCACACGATCGAGCAACTGCTCGCCGTGCCGGGCGCGGAGGGCGCATGAGCCTGCTCATCGGCGCCAACTTCTACGCCGCGCGCGGTGACGAGGCTCGCCGCCAGGACGGGGCGATCCGCGCGCTTCGCGCGCTGCCCGGCGTGCACACCGCGAACTTGCAATGGCCGGACAGCGTGTACGACGTGGAGGGCGTGCCCACCGTGCCGGCATTGCGGCAGGACTCGCTCATGGCGACCGGACGCGAGGGACGGCGAAAGCCGATGGTCGCCGAGATCCTGGGGGCGCTCGCCGACCTCGCGGGCCGGCAGGGGTGCGGCCACTTCATGTTCGTGAACGCCGACATCGAAATCATGCCGGCCGCGGTGGCGTTGATCGAGCACGACCCGCGCGACGGATTCGTTCTGGCGCGCACCGATTTCGAAGCGGAAACGCGGACGCCGCTCGGCGTGATGCAGTTCGGATCCGACGCGTTCGTGTTCGCGACCGACTGGTGGGAGCAAAATGCCTGGCGATTCCGCCCGTACATCGCCGGCGAGCCGGTGTGGGACAACGTCTACACGGCGATCCTGCTCACGCATTCGAACGCCGAGTTCGTGAACCGCCCCGGCCTGATCCTGCACGAGCGGCACGGGATGTCGCAGCGGAGCAGCCCGTTCAACGACTACACGTGGCTGCTGGCGGCGCTCGACCGTCCGTACTTTTCCCTGTGGGCGGCGTTCAGCGCGGAGCTATCGAAGCTGCCGAACGACGCGAGCGACGAAACCGCCGTTCGCACGTTGCGCACGCGGATCTTCGACCCGCGCGCCCTGCGCCGCGGACGGGCGCTGCAATGGGCCCGCGCCGTCAAGGCGCGGCTGCGGTACGCGCTGCGGAGACCCCACGCATGACGGCCGCCCCGTCGCTCCGCATCCTGCTCGTCGGCGACTATCCGGCTGATCCGCGGCTCGGATCGAGCAAGGTGTACTACAAGCTGCGCGAGGAATTCACGCGGCTGGGACATCAGTGCGACCTGATGCTGCAGCCGGAGCTCGGATCGTGGCCGCGGCAGTCGAAGCTGCGCTGGGCACTCGGCCCCGCGGTCGCGGCGCGGGCCGTGGCCCGGACGCGGCGACAGTACGACGTGATCGACGTGGCGAGTGCGGAGGGCGCGGTCCTGGCGCTCCGCGAGCGACTGGCCGCCGGTGATCCGACGGCGGTCGTGAGCCGCTCCCACGGCCTCGAGCACCGGAACTTCCGCCGCCTGCTGGACGACCACACGGCCGGCTTCGTGCGCAAGGGATGGTACCGGCGCTGGTGGTACCCGCTTTCCCGCATGTCGCAGGTTGCGCTGGCGGCGCGCCTCGCCGACCGGCTCATCGTGCTGAACGCCGGTGACGCCGAGTTCGCGGTGGCCCGGGGGTGGAAACGCCGCGACGCGATCGACGTCGTCCCGCACGGCGTGTCGGCGCGATTCCTCGCCAGCGCGCCGGCGCCCGATGCGCGGCGTGGCGGCGGGCTGTTGTTCTGCGGCACGTGGGACGACGTGAAAGGCGTGCCGTATCTGGCCGATGCGTTCTCGAGGCTCATCACCTCGATGCCTTCGGCCCGCCTCACGATCCTCGGCCACGGCGCGCCCGCCGAGGCGGTGCTGGCGCGGTTCACGCCGCAGGCCCGGGACGCCGTGACGGTGGTGCCGCGTGTGGATGAAGAGGAAGTCATGCGGCAGTACCGCCTGCACGATGCGCTCGTGTTTCCCTCGACGTATGAGGGATTCGGCATGGTCGTGCTGGAGGCGATGAGCCAGCGGCTGCCGGTGATCGCCACGCCGGTGGGTTGTGTGCCGGAGTTGGTGGACGACGGCATTACGGGACTAATCGTGCCCCCGAGGTCGGCCGCGGAGCTGGCCGGTGCGATGGAGCGCATCCTGCGGGAGCCCGGGTTGGGTCGACAGCTCGCGGACCGGGCCTTTTCGCAGGCCGCGGCGCACACGTGGGCACGGACCGCCGAGCGGACACTGGCCGTGTATCGCGCCGCGATCGCCGCGCGACGGCGGGCCGCGTGACGGCACCGGCCGCCGTTTCCATCGGCATTGCGAGCCGGAATCGGCCCGAGTCGCTGGCGCGCTGCATCGCGTCGGTCGAACGACTGGGGGATCTGGTGGACGAGGTGATCGTCGTGGACGACGGCTCGGACGTTGCCCTCGAACCGCAGGTCCGTGCCGAGCTCCCGGCGGCGATGCAGACGCGGTTGCGCGTGATCCGGTTCGAGCCGGGGCGCGGCCTGGCGGCGGCACGGTCGGAGGCGGTCCGCGCTGCCCGGACGCCGTGGGTGCTGAATCTCGACGACGATGCCGTCGTCCTGGCCCGAGCGCCGGTGGAAGCCGCGATCGCGACGCTGACGGCCGATCCGACGCTGTTCGCGGTGGCGTTCGCGCAGGCCCGGGCCGACGGCACGTCATGGCCCGCCGGCGCGCAGCCCGCCCCGGTGGACTTTGCGTGCCGCATCGCGGCGTTCATCGGCTTCGCGCATCTCGTGCGGCGCGAGGCGTTCCTCGCGTTGGGCGGCTTCCGGACCCAGTTGAACATCAACGGCGAGGAGCGCGAGCTCTGCCTGCGCGCACTCGACGCGGGGTACGGCGTCGTGTATCTGCCCGAAGCGCGCATCGCCCACCTCGCCGATCCGGCCGGCCGCGACACCCGCCGCTACCTTCACCTCACGGTGCGCAACGGGGTGCTGGCGTCCATCTACGATGATCCCTTTCCGTTGATGTGTCTGCGCGTCGCGTACCGGCTATATTCGTATTTTCCTATGCGCCGCGCGTGGCGGGTGGACGATCCCGGGGGGTGGTGGGCGATCCTGCGGTGGCTCCGCACCGACCTTCGGGAGGCGCGCCGTCTGCGGCGTCCGGTGCGGTGGGCGACGATCCGGCGCTGGCGGGCGCTGGCCCGCATGGCGCCGCCGTACGGGGGGCCGGCATGAGCGCCCCGCGGACACTCCTCACGATCGGGCACTCGTACTGCGTGCGCCGCAACCGCGAACTCGCGGACGCGCTGCAGTCGGCGGGCGGAGACGGCTGGCGGGTGACGGTCGCGGCGCCCGACCGATTTCCGGGCGACCTCGGCCCGATCGTGACCGAACGCGACGCATCGGAGCGGGCCGGGCTGCAAACCCTCCCGGTGCTGCGCGCGGAGCGCATTCACCTCATGCGGTACGGACGCGGGCTGCGGGATCTGCTCGCCAGGCCGTGGGACGTCGTCCATTGCTGGGAGGAGCCGTACATCCTCGCCGCCGCGCAGATCGCGCGCGCAACAGGCCGGGACTCGGCGCTCGTCTATGCGAGCTTCCAGAACATCGCCAAACGATATCCGCTGCCGTTCCGCGCACTCGAGCGGTACAGCATGAAGCGCGCCCGGGGATGGGTGGCCTTCGGGCGCTCCATCGAGGCGGCTCTGCTGCCACGCGCCATCTACGCGGCGCGCCAGCACGCGGTGATTCCCTTCGGGGTGGACGTCGCGCGCTTCACACCGGACGCGGCGGCGGGCGCGGCGCTCCGCTCGCGCATGGAATGGGACGCCGAGGGGCCACCGATCGTCGGATACTTGGGCCGGTTCGTCGACGCCAAGGGACTGGGCCTGCTCACGGATGCGCTGGACGCCCTGTGGCGCGAGGGCACGGCGTGGCGAGCGCTGTTCGTCGGAGGCGGTCCATGGGAGCCACGGCTGCAGGCGTTCGCCGGGCGCCACGGAGACCGCGTCCGGATCCTCACCGGGGTCCCGCACGATGCGGTCCCCGATCATCTGCGCGCAATGGACATCCTCTGTGTCCCGAGTCAGACGACGCCGGAGTGGCGCGAACAATTCGGCCGCATGATCATTGAAGCGTTTGCGTGCGGCGTACCGGTCATCGGCAGCGATAGCGGCGAGATTCCCAACGTCGTCGGAGATGCCGGCCGTATCGTCGGGGAACGAGACCTGCCGGGATGGACGCGGACGCTGGCCGAATTGCTGACCGACACGGCCGGTCGGCACGCGCTGGGCGCGCGTGGGCGTATGCGCGCCGAGGCGACGTTTGCCTGGCCCGTGGTCGCACGCCAACACCTCGCGTTCTTCGATCAGGTGCTGAATCGCTGATGCCTACTCCCTCGCAAGACCTGGCCGCCGGGACGTACGCCCGAAAGCAGCTGTTCGGCGGGTGCTCGCTGCTGAGCTGGAGCCACCGGCGCCGGTTCGAGCTCGCGCGCGCTCTGGCCGCGCCGTACCGCGGCCGCGCGCTGCTCGACTACGGGTGCGGCGACGGGACCTTCCTGGCCATGGTCGGCGCCGAGTTCCCGGGATCGGTGGGTCTGGAAGTGGATCCCGGACTGGTGCAGGGATGCACGGAGCGGTTCGGGCGGCCCGGCGGACCGAGGTTTCTCCTCGCCGCCGCCGCCGACACGCTTCCGGAAGCGAGCTTCGGGATCATCGTGTGCATGGAAGTGCTGGAGCACTGTCCGGCCGATGCGGTCGAGGTCGTGCTGGCCCGGATTCAGCGCCTCGTCGCCCGCGACGGCCGCGTGGTCATCAGTGTGCCGGTCGAGACGGGCCTGCCGATCCTCGTCAAGCAGGCGGCGCGCGCGATCGCGGCGCGCCGCGTGTCGAGCGACTATCGGCATCGCGAACGCTACACGCTTCCTGATCTCCTGCGCATGCTCACCGCCGGGGAGACGGTGCGGGTGGAGCGGCCGGTGTACGAAACGACCTTCGCCTCCGGCATTCCGAACCGCTATCACGGGCACAAGGGGTTCAACTGGCGGACGATGCGGCGCCGGGTGGCGCAGTCCTTCCGCGTCGTCGAAACGCGGTTCTCGCCCCTCTCGTGGCCCGGCCCGCAGTTCGCGAGCCAGGCCTGGTTCATCTGCGAACCGAGATGACCACCGGCGCCCCCCTGCGCATCGGCATCGTCTGCGACCTGGTGGAAGAGCTCTGGCCGAGCATGGATCTCGTCGCCGACCAACTCCTCCGGACGCTTCCGCTCGTTCCGGGCGCGCGGCTCGATCCCGTGCGCATACGCCCCACCATGCCGCGCTGGACCCGCACCATGGCCAGGGCCTCCGGGATCCGGGCGATCGTGAACGCCAACCGATACCTGGACCGGCATCGCCGATATCCCGCGTGGCTGCGCCGCCGCCGTCCACCGTGCGACGTGTACCACGTCGTGGACCACACCTATGCGCACCTGGTCCACGCCCTGCCCGCCGATCACACCGTCGTCACCTGCCACGACGTGGATGCCTTCCGCTGCCTGTTCGATCCCGAGCGCGAACCGCGGTCGGCAATGTTCCGGGCGATGACCGCACGTATCCTGGACGGACTGCGCCGGGCGGCGGTCGTGACCTGCGACAGCGAGGCCACCCGCGCGGCGCTGGTGTCCCATGGGCTCCGGAGCGACGGTCTGCAGGTCGTGCCGCTGGGCGTGCACCCGGCGTTCACGCCCGCCGCGACACCGGCCGCGACGAACGAGCCGCCGACGCTGCTCCACGTCGGCAGCACCATTCCACGGAAGCGCATCGACGTGTTGCTGGAAATCCTCGCCCGGCTCCGGACGACGAACCCGGAGATCCGGCTCGTTCGGGTGGGGGGGGCCTTCACCGCGGAGCAGGCGGCGCGCCTCCACGCGCTCGGGCTCGAATCCGCCGTGACCGCCATGCCGATGCTCGACCACCCGGCGCTCGCCGATGTCTACCGTCGCGCGGCTCTCGTGCTGCTTCCCTCGGACCGCGAAGGGTTCGGTCTCCCCGTGGTGGAGGCGATGGCGTGCGGAACCCCCGTCGTGGCGAGCGACCTGCCCGTGCTCCGGGAAGTCGGCGGAGCCACGACGACCTACGTGCCGGTGGGCGACGTGGACGCCTGGGTGAGGGCCGTTCGAGGGCTCCTCGCCGAGCGGGCCGAGCGGCCGGTCGCATGGAATGCGCGCCGCGAGGGCGCCATCCGGGGGGCGTCCGGCTTCACCTGGGAGCGCTGTGCGGCGCGGATGGCGGAACTCTACCGGACGGTGGCCCGTGGCTGAGTTCAGCGTCCTGCAGGTCGGGAAGTTCTATCCGCCGGACGAAGGCGGGATGGAAACCCACCTCGAGGGGCTCTGCCGGCACATGTCGGCCCACGCCCAGGTCGAGGTGCTGGTGTCCGCCCGGGGCCGGAAGACGACCCACGAGGTGCGCGACGGCGTGTCCCTGACCCGGGCCGGGACGCTGGCCACCGTCCGGAGCGCCCCGCTGGGCCCGGATCTCTGGCGTGTGATGCGGCGGAGCAGGGCCGACGTCATCCACCTGCACCACCCGAATCCGTCGGCATTCCTGAGTTACCTGCTCAGTGGCCACCGGGGGCATCTGATCGTCACATACCATAGCGACGTGGTCCAGCAACGGCTGCTCAACGTGGTGTACGACCCCATCGTGCAGGCGGTCCTCCGCCGCGCCGACGCCATCATCGTGAGTTCGCAGGCATACATGGACAGTTCTCCCATGCTCGAGCGGTACCGGGATCGGTGCGAGGTCATTCCCATGGCCATCGAACCGGACCGATTCGCCACGGCCGCCGCCGCGGACGTGGCGGCGATCCGGAACGCGTACGGAGATCGGATCGTTCTGGCGGTGGGCCGGCTCGTGTACTATAAGGGACTCGAATACCTGATCCGGGCCATGCGCCGGGTGCGGGGGCACGCGTTGATCATCGGGCAGGGACCGATCCGCGAGAAGCTGATCGCCGAAGCCGAGGCCGCCGGCGTGACGGACCGGGTCACGATGCTGGGTCACGTGGCCGATCCGGTGCCCTACTACCACGCGGCCAAAGTCTTCGCGCTTCCTTCGCATCTGCGGAGCGAAGCGTTCGGCATCGTGCAGCTGGAAGCCATGGCCGCCGGACTGCCGGTGGTGAACGCGCGGATTCCGTCCGGGGTCCCGGGCGTGTCGCTCGACGGGGTTACCGGCGTGACGGTGCCGCCGGGCGATCCGGTGGCGCTGGCGGGGGCGATCAACGCCCTGCTCGACGAGCCCGCCCGGGGGGCTCGACTGGGTGAAGCCGGGAGGCGGCGGGTCGTGGACCACTATACTTTGGAAGGCATGACCGAGCGCACGCTGGCGCTCTACCGCCGCGTTCTGGGCGGCGGGGGACCGCGTTCCCGACGGAGGGCCCGTGGCGGAGAATAAAGCCGTTGAACCCACCCGTCCCGCCCCACACGGGGGGACGCTGCCCGCCATTCCGTATCCCGCCGGCGTCGGCTTTCCTCCGGGCTTCGGCGGTGACACGGCCGCGATGGGTGGCGCGAATCCGCTGCGTCAGTACCTCACGATCGTCCAGCGCTACTGGTGGGTCATCGTCCTCAGCACGGTGCTCGTCGCGGGCTATCAGTACTACAAGGTGCGCGGAAACCGCCCGATGTTCGAGGCTTCCAGCGCGGTGCGGCTCACGGATCAGGCGGCGTCGGTCAGTGGCAACCTGGTGTCCGACTACGGGACCGGCTTCGGTGGATATACCGATCCGATCCTGACCCAGGTCCAGGTGATCAAGAGCCGGATCATCGCCGAGCGCGTCGTGGACTCGCTGGGTCTTCGCCTGCAGAGTCTGACGCCCGGGTTCTACATGGGCTCCTTCGCGAACGTGCATGTGGCGCCGCAGGCACCGCCGTCCACGCTCGATTTCCACTTCTCCCCGTCGCATTTCCTGGTCTACAGCTACAAGGACTCGATCATCGGCGATTACGGAAAGCCGATCACGATCAGCGGCGTGACCTTCACGATGCCCAAATCGCCGGGCTTCACCGTGGCGACGCTCGCCGTGGTGCCTCGGGAGGAGGCCGTGGACGACGTGTTGAACGGACTCACCGTGAAGCCGCGGGACATGACGTCCGTGATCGACATCTCGTACACGTCGTTCGACCCGTACACTGCCCGGGACGTCGCGAGCGCCGTAGCCGAGATCTACAAGGATCAGAACGCCGTCTCGGCCCGGCAGCAGTCGCACCGCCGGCGCGTGTTCATCGAGAGCCAGCTCCAGACCACCGACTCGCTGCTGAATATCGCCGAGAATCGCGTCGCGGCCTATCGGCGCAACAACCTCGCGCTCAGCGCGCAGGACAAGTACACGCAGGAACAGACGGCGCTCACCGACCTGAACAAACGCGCCCAGGCGCTGCGCGACACGCGCGCCAGCTTCCAGTCCATGCTCGCCGCCCTCGAGCGGTACGAGCACGGCGACACGACGGCGGTCCGGACCCTGGCCTACACGGTCGATCCCTCGGGGAACGCGTCGGTGAACATGCTCTACAACGAGCTGATGCGGTACCAGCATGCGCGCGACTCGCTCACCACGGGCGAATTCGCGCGCACGCCGCAGCATCCGGAAGTGCGCCGCGTCGACGCCCTGATCAGCACGACCGAACCGCAGCTGCACGCCGCGGTGCAGAATCAGATCGACGTGCTGAACGGGCAGATCACGGCCCTCGATACGCTCGCCGCCGAGCGCTCGGCGCAGATCGCCCAGATCCCGGGCGCCGCCGAGACGGAGCAGCGCCTGCAGCGCGACGCCGACAACGTGCGGAAGATGTCCGACCTGCTGAACGACGAACTGCAGCAGGCCAAGATCGCCGAGGCCGTCGAGACGGGCGACGTCCAGATCGTGGATCTCGCGCAGTACCCCAACGGGTCCATCGGCGCCGGCCGCAAGCGCAAGCTGATCTACGGCGCGCTCCTCGGCTTCCTGCTCGGCATCGGCCTCACCGTGCTCATCGATCGCCTCAACAGCTCGGTGCGCCGGTGGGAGGACCTCGAGACCGTCATGCACGTTCCCGGACTCGCCCTCATTCCGCAGATCTCCGGCGACTCCAGCGACACCTGGCAGTCCCGCGTCCGCGGCACCGCGCACCGGTTCCTGCCCAGTCTCGTGCCGCAACGCGGGCTCGTGGCCGAGGACGTCGGCAGCGAGCTCGTGATGGTGAACGACGTCCGCTCGTCCAGCGCCGAGTCGTACCGCAAGCTGATGACGAACCTGATGTACTCGGCGTCGCAGCCCGGGCTGCGCGTCGTCGTCGTGACGAGCGCGTCGGCGGGAGAGGGGAAGACCACGACCGTCGCGAACCTGGCCGTCGCATTCGCGCAGCAGGGCCGCCGGGTGGTGCTCATCGACGCCGACCTGCGCCGGGCGCGCATCCACGACGTCTTCGGCCTCGGCCTCGAGCCCGGGCTCACCGACATCCTGGTCGGCAACGCCACGCTGGAGCAGGGCGTCCGCCCGTCGGGCATCGCCGGGCTCAGCATCATCCCCGCCGGAACGCTGCCCCCCAACCCGCTGGAATTCCTGGGTGGCGAACGGATGCACGACCTGCTGGGCACGCTGCGCGAGCGGTTCGACGTCGTGCTCATCGACACGCCGCCGGTGCTCGTCACGGCGGATGCCGCGCTGATGGGCGTGCAGGCCGACGGCGTCGTCCTCGTCGTCCGCGCCGGAAAGTCCGAGCGGGTGGCCGCCCGTCACGCCGTGGAGCAGATCGTGCACCTCGGCGGGCGCATGCTGGGCGCCGTGCTCAACGACCCCGACGCCCGCACGCCGCGCTACGGCCGCTACGGCGACTACTACTACGGGTACGGCTACACGGCGCCGGAGTCCTGAAGCCGAAGCCGGCCGCCCTCGAGCGCGTAGACGACGTCCGCCCGCGCCAACGGCGCCTGGCGGTGCGTGACCATCAGCGTCGTGACCGAGCCGCGCAACCCGGCCAGCACGTCGAGCACCCGCCCCTCGCTCTCGGAATCGAGAGCGCTGGTCGGCTCGTCGAGCACGAGCAGCGCCGGGCGATGCAGCAGCGCGCGCGCCAGCGCCAGGCGCTGACGCTCGCCCCCGGAGAGCCGCACACCGCGGTCGCCGACGACCGTCGCGAGGCCGCCGGGCAGCCGCTCGACGAACCCGTCGGCGTCGGCCGCCCGGAGCGCCGAGTGGAGGTCGTCGTCCGTGGCGTCGGGACGGGCCCAGAGGAGATTCGCCCGGATCGTGTCGTGGAACAGCAGCGGCTCCTGCGGTACGTACGCCACCGCCGCGCGCCACGCCGCCAGACGGGCGTCGGAGAGCGGCGCGCCGTCCACGAGAATTCGTCCACCCGTCGGACGCAGCAATCCGAGCGCGAGGTCCACGATCGTCGTCTTCCCGGCGCCCGAAGCGCCGGTGATCATCGCGATCCGTCCCGCCGGAAATACGGCCTGCGCACCGGCCAGTACCTCGCCGCTTCCGCCGTAGGCGAAGCGGACGTCGTCGAATCGCACGCCCTCGCGTAGGGCCAGGGGCGCCACGCCGGCTTCGCCGGTCGTCGGTTCTCGCGCCGCGACTGCGCCGGTGATCACCCGCTGCACCGCGTCGTATCCGGGCAGCTCGTGGACCGCGTCCCGCAGGCTCTGCTGCACGTCGAGCAGGCGTGGCAGCAGCCGCCAGAACAGGAAGGCCAGCACCAGCGTCGCCGCCGCGGGCAGATGCAACCAGGCCAGCGCGGCGAGCAGCACCACCGCGAGCAGCGTTGCCGAACCCGCGATGGTCGTCACGTGGGCGCCGGCGTGCGCGCGGGTCGCATCGACCGCGGCACGCGCCGAACGGTCCGCCAACTCGTCGAAGGCGGCCATCGTGCGCGCCTCGGCGCCGAAGCTCTTCACCAGCTTGATCGCCTCCACGTGCTGCGTGACCACGGCGAGTGTCTCCGCCGAAGCCTCCGAAAGCTCGGTGCCCGTGCGGTACGCCTGTCCGAACGTGTGGCGCAGCGCCACCGCGAGCACGAACCCGCCGGCAAGGGCCGCGCCCGTGGCCGGCGGCGAGATGGCGAGCGCGAACCCGAGGTAGACCAGCGCCGAAATCGCCTGGCCGAGGCCGCGCAGCAGATACGAGACCGCGACCGCGGCGCGGTCCGCGTCGTGCGTGATGGCGTGGGCGAGATCGCTCCCGCGATGCTGCGTAAAGAACGTCCATCGCGCCCGCAACAGCGCGGCGTAGAGCGCGCTCCTGAGTCCACGCTCGACGTCCTGTTCCACGCGCGTGGACTCGATCAGCTCCCGCCGCTCGACTGCTGCCTGCAGCCACGCCAACGCGACGAACACGACCAGCACGGCCGGCAGCGACGGCTGGACGCCGACGCTCGCGAACGCGCGACCGACGACGCGCTCGATCTGCCCCACGGCCCCACCGCCCGGAATCGGGACGCCCGCCGCGCCGAGCAGCGGCACGAGCAGCATCACCGTGGCGCCCTGGGCCGCCCCGTTCAGTGCCGAGAGCGCCGCCACGAACCAGACCCGACCGGCCCGCCCCCGCAGCACGTCGCGGGCGAGTCGCCAGGTCGTCGTGAACAGTCGATCAGCCACGCGCTGCCTCCGCCGTGGGGGCGCGGCGCAGGTACCGCCCCAGCAACCGGAGCGGCCGCACCACGCGATACACGAAGAAGAATGGATCGGGGAGCCGCAAGAACTGCCAGTCCTCGGGGGAGGGCCAGAAGGCCCACCGGTACGCGAACCGGAGCCGGGCCTTCACTCCGCGCTGCAACCGGAAATTGAACCGGAGCTTTCCCGCGGTTTCGGTGCTGCCCTCGTCCACTGCCCCGGAGGCCACACGCCGCCAGGCCCGATCGGCGAGCGCCGGAACCAATGCATCACGCCGGCACGCGGCGAGCGTCCGCGGGCCGCGCGCCGCGCCCACCCAGGTCGCCGCCACCTCGGCGGCAAGCAGCAGGGCGCGCCGCCCCTCTGGCGCCGTCGCGAGCAGCGGGCCGATCTCGCCTCCCCGGCGACGCAGCAGTTCGCCCACCGCGGCCACCCACTCGAGCCGTTCCCAGCGATGCTTGCCGCCATGCAGGGCCTGGAGCAGGAAGGCGTCGTCGTCACCGAGCGCGAAGACCTCGCGGTCGCCGAGCGGCGCAGTGACCCGGCGCTCCCAGAGCACCTCGAAGCGCGGTAGACCGGCAAACCGCCGCGTCAGCGGACGCGCGTGCAGCTCCACCATCCGGCCCGTTTCCGCATGAACGAGGGGGTAGTCGCCGTCTGCTTGCCGGAACCACGCATCCTGACGCGGCGTGAATCGGTATTCGGCCGCGTACCCGAGCTCTCGCAGCAGATCGAGCGTATGCGGCGCGGCGGCTGGCGGAACGAGCAGGTCGAGATCGGTGAACGGTCTGGCGCCGATGTCTCCGTAGGCGCGCCACCCGAGCACCGGGCCCTTGAGCGCGAGCATGGGAATCCGAGCGGCCGCGCAGGCGCCGGCTATCCGGCCCAACTCGCCCGCGCCGGCCAGCGCCAGCGCTCGCGCCCGCCGCGATTCCGTCTCCAGGGTCGTCCATACCGCATCCGGTACGGCGGCTCGCCGCGGCGCGAGATGAATCGCGGCCAGGGCGAGCAGCCCGTGGCGCACGAGAACGGGCGGGACCATCGCCCAGTCCGCGACGCCCGCCATCGCGGCGTCGAGCCGCTCCGCGGCGTGCTCGTCCATCTCGACCCGCGCCACCGCGCACGCGAGCGTCAGCGCGCCCAGAGGCGGACGCGCCGATTCAGTCATCCAGAAACTCCCCGCCGGCGCGCGTCACGGCCTCCGCCACACGGTCCAACGCCGCATGCCAGTCGGCGAACCGCTCCGGAAAACGCGCCATGAGCTGCGAGGCGAGCTCCCCGAGCGGCCTGGAGCCGTCCACGAGTCCGAGAATCGTGCGCGTGATCTCGCCCTCGGGCGCGATCTTCGGCACGTAGGTGTGCGCACGGCGGCGCAGCGCGGATGCCGGAAACGGCTGCCCCAGGAACGTGGACTGCCGCCACGACGCGCGGGTCTGCCCGGCCGACGATCGCACGGTCGATTCCCAGGTCCACGTGTACTCGGCCCCGTTCGGCGTCACATGGAAGTCCACGGTGACGACGTCGCCCGCGTCCAGCGTGACGGCGTCGGGCCAGGGGAAGAACGCCCGCCGGTAGATCGTGGGCGGGGCACCGGGCGCGCAGGAGAACTCCACTCCCGGCGCCAGCTCGGTGTCGAACCAGACGCACAGCCCGTGCGCCGGTCCGTCGCGTTTGACCACGCACTCCGCGCGGCCCTGCGCCCGGGGTTCGGTCACCGTGGCGTAGTCCAGCACCGCCCAGGAGGACGCGTGGCTCACGAGATGCCGCGCCGGCACGGCCGTCGGAATCCACTCGTGGATCGCGATCTCGGCCGCCCGGTGGAGATCCAGCCCCAGCGGCGGCTCGCGCCAGGGGCCCGTGATCTCGGCGTGGATATCTGGCGCGCTCACCACGGCCGCCCACAGGCGGTCGCGTCGTGGGATCACGACGCCGCCCGGCTTCAGGAATCGGTCCCGAGCGTCCATGATCGACGCCACACTGCGCCGGTAGAACGGCAACGCCCCACGGAGGTCGGCGAGCAGAACGTCCACGCGTTCCGGAAGCGTCACCTCCATGGAGTCGCCGTGAATCGCGATCACGCGGTCGCCGTAGCCGTTGTCCTCGGCCAGCAGCGACGCCATGCCGACCAGCGGGTGCGACTCGATTCCGTACGCCCGGGCCGCTCCGAACCGACAGGCGACCAGGCTGAAGATCCCCAACCCGGCGCCCAGCTCGACGATGACCGATCCGGGACGCACGGTGGCGCGAAGTGCCTCGACGATTGCCGTCGAGCGCACGTTCGCGGCGAGCATCATGCCGTAGTCGGCGAGGGTGTACGGTCCGCCCAGTGGGTCCGAATCGAGAGGAGTCGTCATGCCATGGCCTCGTTCATGGTCACCGCGATACCTCGCGGACGACCGCCTCGCAGAACGCGTCGAGTTCCTGCCGTGACGCCGGGGCCCGGGCGCGCCAGACCGGCACCCGCGACACGAGATGCGACAGCGCCGAAAACTCGGTCGATCGCATCTCGCGGTCGAGCAGCACGTTCGCGTACGTGTTGCGCACCAGGGCCATCAACGCCTGCCGCGGCGGAAGCCGATGCGGGGCGGCCTCCGACGGCGTACGCTCGTCCCGATCCAGGACGTAGATCGCGGCCAGGGGCAGGGGATCGCCCGTGGAGAAACCGGGCCCACGGGCGGAGAGGTCCAGATAGCGCTTCTCCCAACCGGCCGCCATCAGCGGCAGATCGGTTGCGTGTTCCATGAGCAGCTCGACGGAATCGTCCCACAAGCGCACCGAGGGGACCCCCGGCTGCACGATCCACGACGCTCCGCTGTTCCCGAGCGCCGCGATGTCGTCGGTGAGCACGCGGTTGCCGAGCAGCGCGAAGGCCGCCGCGACCGTGGATTTGCCCGCCCCCGCGTCGCCGACGAACGCCACCGCCGAGCCTCTCACGTCCACGGTGCTGGCGTGCAGGCAGACGATCCCGCGCAGCCGAAGCGCCAACCCGATGACCGGACCGAGGAGATACGTGGCCGCGGTTTCCGCCAGGAATCCGTCGGGCCCCCGCACCCAGATCTCGTCGCCGCCACGGCCGAGCAGGAACTGCATGCCGTCCGCGTAGGCGACGAGCAGAAACCGGCCGCCGTCCAATGCCCGGACCGAAACCGCGTCGCCCGGAGAATCGGCATCGCCCGTCGACGCCCAGATCTCCGTGCCCGTCGTGGAGCCCGCGTCGACCCCCTCGGGAAATCCCGTCAGGTGAATTCGTACGTCAGGGTCACCGGCGCTGGCCGGCAGGAGCCCGGGAACGGGCATGTCGGCGGCCAGCGCGAGGCCGAAAGCACGCGCGTGAAAGGAAGCCATGAGTGTGGGAGCACGATACCCCCGCCGACACGCCTGATAAAGCCCGAACTTTCGGCCCCTTCGGCTTCGACCTGGGCGAGCGGGATCTGTCCCCGTGCCCGCGTGGCGCGACGGCCTAGAAGCCGGTCCTGCGGGTACCCCCGCCCCGACGGCCTCTGGAATCACGCCGGCCGCGCGGGCCCACGGTCTCGGTCATCTCGTGGACGGTCCCGTACACGTCGAGCCGCGGTGCCCGGTACGGCATCTTTTGGATATCTCGTTCCTGATCAACGAGTTCCGTACTGCTATCGGTGGGCCCGGAGGCGTCGCGCGCCGCCAGGCCAGAATCGCGTCGCATACTGCATTATATGTGTCCCAATACGATTCTCAACACTCGCGCACGATCTGATGGTCACTCTCCAGGCACGATCGTCACGGCGCTCACGTCAGTCGGGAGCGGGCGGCCGCCCGGCAGGCGAGCCAGCCAGAGCGAGAAGCTGTACGCGCGGACCCAATCCCACGCTTCATAATCGGCCGCCCCGGGTGCGCGATCGAACAGCCGGTCCGGATCGACGAAATCGAGTGCCCGCGCGGTGAACTCCGCCCGCGTCGGGCGGTGGCCGTCCCGGCGGAACGCCACCAGCTCGGGGTCGCCGGCCAGCGGCGTCTTGTTGCGGTACACCACCGGACGCGGCAGTCGGCCGCGCATCGCCGCGACCACGATCCCCTTGTCGTTGAGCCACTGCTCGGCCGGCAACGCCAGCAGGAACTCGACGAGCCGTTCGTCGAAGAAGGGATGACGGAGCATGATCGCCTGGCCGGTAGCCGTGGGATGTTCCTGCTCGAAGCATCGCGCCCAGAATGCGGAGCGAAGCTTGGTGAAGGCTTCCGGCCGCACGGGATGACGTTGCCACTGGCGCGCGTCCTCCGCTTCGAGCGCCACCCACCGCTCGCGAAGCCGCGCGCGCTCGACGAAATCGGGGCGCAACCAGAGCGGAACTTCGGAATACGGCGACAGCAGGCCACGGCGCCTCGATTGGAGCCGCCGGAGTCCGGGGCGCGGCAGCCGGTGGTGCACGCGGACGTACCGCGCGCTTTCCACGGCTGCCCGCCAGAGATGTCCGCCGAGCAGCAGTCTGGCGAGCCGGGATTCGGTTTCACGGAGGGCGGCGTCCCCCCCTTCACCGGTGAGCCCGATCGGCGCATGTGCGGCCGCGCGCCCATTCAGGTCCGTTTCCGCGGCGAGTCCCGGACTCTCCGGTGGTTCGGGACGCCACGAGTCGGGCCGGACCCACCCCTCGTACCATCCGTACTCGTCTTGCGGCAGGAAATCGGTGGGAATGCGGAGCGCCGCCGCGGCGAGCGCGGCATACCTTCTCTCCTCGTCCGGAATGGCGTAGTCGTATACGGCAGTCACGGCATGCAGTCGCGGGCCGGATCGGCGGTCCGCCACCGCGCGCGCCATGGCGGCGACGGCCGTGGAGTCGCGCCCGCCGCTCAGCAGGAGCGCCACCGAATCCGCCCCGCGCATCCGATCGGCCACGGCCACCTCCAGCAGTTCGACGAATCGCTCGGCGTACGCCTCGACCGATTCCAGACGCACCCGGCCGTCGGTCGGCAGGTCCCAGTACCGTTCGGGGGCCTCCGCCCGGTCCGTGACCGTCATCGTGTGCGCCGGCGGAAGGGCCCGGACGTCGGCGAACGCCGTGCTCGCGGGATCCGTGTCGTACCCGATCCGCAGCAGGTCGCCGATCGCCCCTTCGTCGAGATCGGCCGTCACGCCGGGTATCGCGCGCACGACGTCGAGGCTGTTCGAGAAGCCGAAGAGCCCGCCGCCGCGGACGAGGTACAGGGGCCGCATGCCGAACCGGTCGCGGACCAGGAACAGGCGGCCGCGACCGGCATCCCAGAGCGCGAAGGCAAAGTCGCCGTGGAGATGGTCCACGCACCGCGCCGCCCAGGCGCGGTACGCCGCGAGCACGAGCGCGGCGTCGTCGGCGTCCCGCGGAACGCGTTGCCCGGCCGCCGCGAGCTCGCTCTGCAGCCGGTCGCGGTCGTCGAGGTCGACGTCGGCCACGAGGTGGAGTCCGCGCCCGTCCGCGGCTGGCATCGGGACGTCGGCGCGCGTGCCGGCCGGAGCGCGCCGCAGGTGCGCATACCCCAACCCGATCCGGGGCGACACCCACGCACGGGATCCGTCGGGCGCCGCGTACGCCAGGGCGGCGGTGAGCCGCCGGAGAAGCGCCGCGTCCACCGGCGCGCCGTCGAGCGAGAGTACGCCCGCGAAGGCGCTCACCGGGCGCCCGCCCCCGTCACGGCGACTCGCTCGAAACGACCTCGACGAGATGATGAGCGCGCAGATCCTGCAGGAACACGAGCAGATCGTGTTCGCACGGCAATCGATCGACGGCGTACCGCTCCGTGACGTCGTCCACGAGATCGCGCACCGTCCGCGGTTCGCGCAGCAGCTGCCAGACGTAGGCGCCGACCGCGTCCAGACCGTAGTACACGCCGTCGGCGAGGCTCAGGATCACGACCTCGCCGGCCAGCTCGCTGGAGAGCTGCTCGGGCGTCGCGACGAGTCGGGAATCCAGGGACAGTGGGGGATTCATGCGGCCCCCACGCGGCGGCCGTCAGGCCTTGGCCAGGCGCGGCCCGCCGCGGAACGACGGGTGCTCGCGCGGCCGGTCGACGACGGTCCACGGCGGCGTGCCGAGCAGGCCGTATTCGCGCAGCCAACGCGCGCACGACCGCGAGAGGGCGCGCGCGACGCGCTGCACCAGCTCCGGGCGGGGCGAATCGTACTCCCCATGCCACACGCGAAGGAACCAGTCATCACTCGAAGGCGTTTCGACGTCCGACACCGGCAGGTCGAGATGCTCGCCGTGCCACGCCCGCCGCAACCGCGGGCGCTGACGTGAAATCTCGACCCGGTCGAGCCCGAACGCCAGCGCGCAACGGTCGAGCCCCGTCCGCAGCTCGTTCAGATCGCGCGCCGTGGCCAGCTCGCGCTCGGCATCGCGCAGGCGAATCTCCTCGCGCACGAACCGGCGCCATCCCGCGGGGCGCATGCGCAGCGCCGTGCGTACCGCCGTGAACTCGTAGTAATCCAGTTGCCGGAGCCCGAGCGTGATCATGGCCGCGGCCCCGCCGAAGGCGATGACCATGCGTGCCACGAAGAGGTTGGATCCCGCGAAGGCGACCGTGAGCCCCACGAGGGCCAGCGCGCACGCCACGCCCGCGAGCAGCAGGACGCTGCCCGCCTTCGAGAGCCCCAACGCCTGCACCCGGTGATGGATGTGGCGGTGATCCCCCTTCCAGATCGGCATCCGCCGCAGCCACCGGCGGACGATCGCCACCGACGCGTCGAGCAGCGGGAGGGCGAGGGCGAACAGCGGTACGTAGATCAGCGCGCCCGTCGTGGCCGACGTCGCGCCTTCCAGCGAGAGCGCGGCCAGGAGATACCCGATGAAGAGGCTGCCGCCGTCGCCGAGGTAGATGCGGGCCGGGGCGAAATTGTAGCGGAGGAATCCGAGCAGCGCTCCGATGAGCACCACGCAGAGCAGGAAGACGTCACGCCGTCCGAGCAGCGCCGCCGACACGGCCACCGCGCCGAAGCCCACCACGCCGATGCTCGACGCGAGGCCGTCGAGGCCGTCGATGAAGTTGAACGCGTTCGTGACTGCCACGATCCAGCCCAGGGCCAGTGGAATCCCGATCCAGCCCAGAACCACGGTGTGACCAGGGCCCCACACGACGTAGCGCAACGACACCCCGCCCGACACCGCGAGCATCGCGGCGAACACCTGCGCGAGCAGCTTCACGGCGGGGGAAAGATCGAGGAAATCGTCCGCCAGTCCCACGGCGAGGAGCAACGTCGCGCCGGCGAAGATGCCGCCGTACAGATCGTGACGGCCCAACACCGTGTTGATGCCATGAACGCTCAGCACCGAGCCGAGGGCCAGGGCCACGACGACCGCCGCAAAGACGGCGGCTCCGCCCACCCGTGGAACGGGGGGAGCGGAGCCGGGACGATAGGTGATCGGAACGACGCTCGGTTCGCGCTGCGCCGGTGCAACCCGCACCAGCCACTTCGTGGCCAGAAGCGCCGCCGCCGCCGCAATCAGACTGATGGTGAAGACCATCGCGAACACCGTGTGTTGTGTCTCAACGCGCCCTCGCGCTGAGCCCGCCCTGATGCCGCCCAGTGGGTCGGCGCCCGGAAGTTGACGCGCGAGCAAATCCTAGGCAACGACTAGAAACACGACACCAGGTAGCAACAGTTCGGATCAGAACGCTCGTTGCCAGCCAGGTGAGACTCGGCCGGCAGGGCGATCAACTCCTCAGGTGCCCAATGTTTTCGAGGAACCACTCGTAGGTGAGCCGCAGCCCGCTGTCGAGGTCGATCGCCGGAGACCAGCCCGTTGCCAGCAGCCGGGAAATATCCAGCCGGCGCAGGGGGGTCCCGTCGGGCTTCGAGGGGTCGAACTCCAGCCGCCCCTCGTAGCCCACCAGGTCCTGGATCTTGCGGGCCAGTTCCCCGATCGAGATGTCCTGCCCGGTCCCGACATTGATGATCTCGGACGAGTCGTAGTGATCCATGAGGTGCACGCAGGCGCCGGCCATGTCGTCCACGTGCATGAACTCGCGGCGCGGGGTGCCCGTCCCCCAGATCGTCACCGACGGCGCCCCGGCCAGCTTGGCCTCGTGAATGCGCCGCAGGAGCGCCGGTAGCACGTGGCTGTTCTGCAGGTCGAAGCGGTCGCCCGAGCCGTAGAGATTCGTCGGCATCACGCTCACGAAGTTCGTCCCGTATTGCCGGTTGTACGACTCGCAGAGCGAGATGCCGGCGATCTTCGCGATGGCGTAGGGTGCGTTGGTCGGCTCGAGGGGCCCGGTCAGGAGGTACTCCTCCTTGATCGGCTGCGCGCAGATCTTGGGATAGATGCAGGCGCTGCCCAGGAACATCAGCTTGCGGACGCCGAACCGGTACGCGGCATCGATGACGCTGAGCTGGACCTCGAGGTTCTCGCGGATGAAATCCGCCGGATACGTGTTGTTGGCAACGATCCCGCCGACGAGTGCCGCGGCCAGGAACACGTACTCCGGCCGCTCGGCGTCGAAGAACGCATCGACCGCGCGGCGATCGGCCAGATCGAGCTCCTCGTGCGTACGATGCACCAGCCGCGTAAAGCCGCGGTCCCGGAGCACGCGCTCGATCGCCGCGCCCACGAGCCCGTGGTGCCCCGCCACGTAGATCACGCTGTCGCGGTTCATGCGCGCGCCCACCTCCGCCGCCGGGTCATCGGTCAGGACACCCAGTCGGCGATGAAGATGTCGAGCTCCCCCGGCCGCGTCGCGTCACGCTCCGAGGCCCAGACCAGCTGCTTGCCGTCGGGGCTGAACATCGGGAAGCCGTCGAACTCGGGATACGTCGTCACCTGTTCGAGGCCCGTGCCGTCGAGGTTCACGAGATACAGGTCGAAGTTGCGGCTGTGCGGATCTCTGTAGTTGGACGAGAAGATGATGCGCCGGCCATCGGGCGTGAAATACGGCGCGAAGTTCGCGCCGCCCAGCGACGTCACCTGATGCTGGTCCGAGCCGTCGGCGTTCATCACCCAGATCTCCATGCGATTGGGACGCACGAGCCGCTGGCGCAGCAACTCCCGATAATTGGTGAGCGCCGTGTCGGTGGGATGCCAGGCGCGATACACGATCTTCGTGCCGTCGGGTGAGAAGAACGCCCCGCCGTCGTACCCGGGGGTGGTCGTCAACCGGCGGACGTCGCTCCCGTCCACCTTCATCGTATAGAGGTCCAAGTCGCCGTCCTTGAGCGACGTGAAGACGATCGTCTGCCCGTCGGGTGACAGCGTTCCTTCCGCGGTGTACACCCCATAGTGGGTGAGCCGCTGGAGATCTGTGCCGTCGGGGTTGGCGGTGTAGAGGTCGTACGGGTCCAGCCGCCACACGTACCCCTTCGACGGATCGGGCTTCGGCGGGCAGGTGGTATCCACCGCGTGCGTGGAGGCGAAGAAGATCTTCCGGTCCCCCGCGAAGAAATAGCCGCAGGTGGTCTTGCCGGCGCCCGTGGACACCCGGTGCACGTCGGAGCCGTCCACGTTCATCACGAACTGCTGATCGCAGGTCCGCCCGTCGCGCGTGGACTGGAAGATCAGCCGCCGCCCGTCCCGGCTGAAGTACGCTTCGGCGTTCTCGCCGCCGAAGGTCAGCTGGCGGATGTTGGCGAGGTGCCGCTCGCCGGGGAACGGAGCGACCGTCGGGGGACGCTCGCGGGCACACCCCATGGCCGCCGTCCCGAAGACGGCGGCCATCCAGATTCCACGCATGGATGACCTCAGGGCTTCTTGGGGGGCGTCGCCGGGGCCTGAGCTTCGGCGAGCGCGAACAGCGCCTGCTGAGACTTCGCGTGATCCAACAGCTGCATGGCCCGCTCGAGCGGCGCGTCGAACGAGATCTCGCGCCGCTTCGCGGTCGAGTCGCCTTCCACGAACCGCGACACCCGGTCTTCGATCAGCCGGTCGAGGTACCGCGGCGCATGCGCGTAGAGCGACGGATCCAGCTTCACCCCGGCGCTGTCCAGCTTCCGGATGAACTCGCCGCGCCAGGCCGGATCGTAGGTGAACCCTCGCTTCACGTGGTGCGACAGGTCGAGCGCGAACGCGTACAGCGTGACGTACACTTCCTGCGACTTCGGCGCCAGCGCCTTGGCGAGCGCCTGCTCCGCCGTGGTGAGCGTATCGTCGGGCACGATCACGTCGGGCGTGATGCCCCCGCCGCCGTACACGGGCCGATGGTCGTCGGAGTAGTACACGGGCCGGTTCTTCTTGGACTGCTCGCTCTCGGCCGAATCGGGCACGACGGGCACGAAACGTCCATTGATGAACTTCCGCTCCCGCTGGATGGACCGCCCGCTGGGCGTGTACCACTTGCCCGTCGTGAGCTTGAGCGCATACCCGCCATCGAGCGAATACACCGACTGCACGAGCCCCTTGCCAAACGAGGTCTGGCCCACGATCAGCGCGCGGTCGTGATCCTGCAGCGCACCGGCCACGATCTCGGCGGCCGAGGCCGTGCCGCCATCGGTGAGCACGATGAGCGGAATCGAGCCGAACACCGGAGCCCGGCTCGTCGAATCCACCATCGGCGGACCCGTCCGGGTCCGCACCGAGACGATCTCCTCTCCCTTCTTCAGGAAGAGGCTGGCCAGCTCGATGCTCTGGTCGACCAGTCCTCCGGGATTGCCCCGTTCGTCGAGGATCAACCCCCGCGCGCCCTGCGCCTGCAGCGACTTCGCCGCGTCCTCCACGTCCTGCGCCGCCGTCTCGTTGAACTGCTGGAACGGGATGTACCCGATCTTGTCCGGAAGCATGATCGCATACGGCACCGCAGGCACGTGGATCACCGCCCGCGTGAAGTCCACCGTGATCAGCTGCGATACCCCGGGGCGCCCGAACTTGACCTTCACCTTGGTCCCGGGCGTGCCGGTCAGATAGTCCGACGTCTTGGTGAGCGACCAACCGCGCGTGGACAGCGTGTCCACCCACAGGATCCGGTCTCCCTCCATGACGCCGGCTGCCTCGGCCGGTGTGTTCGGGAACACCTTGCTCACCGTCACCACGCCGTTCTGGCTCTCGATCTGCATCCCGATCCCGCCGTACTGCCCACCCGTGCTCTTGTTGAAGTTGCTCAGCTCCTCCGGAGAGAAGAGTTGGCTGTACGGGTCGTTGAGCTCGGTGACGAGCCCACGGGCCGCCTTCTCGTAGATATCCCCGGCCGGCAGGGTATCCACGTAGCGGTTCGTGACCAGGGACAATACCTGGTCCAGCAGGAGTGAGCCGGCGTTCGGGCTCTGGGCCTGCAAGATGAACCCACCCGCGACGATCGGGGCGAGGAGGGCAAGGGCGACGGCGAGTTTTCGGGAACGACGCATGGAAGGCATTTCCGGAACGGAACTCCCGAAAACTACACCGACTGGGCCCCTCCCGGCACGGGCCGGGGTTCTGGCGAGGTGCCGTTCCCTTCATCGTCCCGCCCCTGCTGCCAGAGAGCTTCCCAGCTCATCTGGCGCCCGGAGCGGAACCGCTTGCGCGACAACCGCAAGCCATCCGGGGAGATCACGACGGTGAACGGCTCCTCGTCAATGACGATTTCGCGACGAATCGCGTGGGTGAGCTTCGTGGCCATGCCGTGTTGTACTCCGGTTCCGCCCAAGCGTTCACTGGAGGCCTTTATGCCTCCCGTTCCACCCCGCGGACGGGGGTCCGGCTGCCCAGGACGTAGTCCACATGCCAGTGGCGCTGGGCCTGGCGGACGGCCGCCGTACGCAGGACCCCGGTCTCGATGAGGAGCTCGTGGGCCGGCTGGAGCACCCGCTGGAGGTGGGAGGGGTAGCGCTGGGTCAGCGGGAGCAGCTCCTTGAGCCGGTCCAGCGATACGCGCCAGGCCAGGCGCCCTTCCGCACGCGCCAGCTCGAGCAGCCGGTACAGCCGGCGGGCCACCGGCGAGCCCAGGGCCAGATATCGCGGCACGGACAGCGTCACCTGATGACGGGCGATGAGGTTGGCCCGGATGACCGGTGCGATGACGGCCCGGGCCGTACCCGGTTCGGGCGCCATCGTCGTGTCGAACAGAGCGAGCTGCTCGCGGTGCGCCGCCCGGCGGCGCTCGATCGTCACCGACGTGAGCACCGTGAACTGTCCCTCGAGCGCAGCGTCCTCGTCGGCCAGGTGATAGGCGCCCGCCGACTCGAGCACCGTGTGCTCGAGCCGCACCAGGGCCGATCGCAGCTGCTCGTACGTGCGGCCGTCCACCTGACGCCCCATGGAATGGAGAAAGGCATGCAGGGTGAACGACACCGCACCGTCCAGCGGACTGCCGGCCTCCTGGAAGCGGCGCATCAGCTCGACGTACACGTCCTGGTCGAAGGTCCCCGGCAACCGGTCTCCGGGAGCGGGGAGCACCCGCCATCGCCCGCCACCGTCGGTGGCGATGGAAACCGGGGCGTCGTCCGGCGAGTCGCTCAACCGGAAGAGCGGGAGCCCCTCGAGCGACCGATCGAGCGCGACCAGTCGAGGCGCCACCCGGCGACGCCGTTCCTCGCCCATGTCTAGCCGGAGCCGGGGGTGCTACCCAAGGCGCACCACCTGTCCGCTCACGGCCTGCGCCCCATCGGAGCAGAGGTACCAGACGGCATCGGCCACCGCCTGCCGGTCGACGTATCGCACCCGATCGCCCATCGCGGCGAGGTTCGTCGCGGTCCGGATCGCCGTGGGCGCGACCGCGTTGGCCCGAACACCGGCCTCCCGCTCCTCGCTCGCCACGGCGTGCATGAGCGTGAGCACGGCCCCCTTCGCGGCGGCGTACGCCCACATCCCGGACACCGAAGCACCCGGCAACGCGGCCGCGGCGCCGAAATACGCGATCGCACCCCGCGCGCGTCGTAGCTGCGGCAGGAACGCCCTGGTGGCGCCGTACGCCGTCAGCACGTTGATGCGCATCATGCGCTCCCAGACCTCCGGGTCCGAGTCGCCGACCGGTCCGGACATCGCGAACCCGCCGGCCAGATTGACCAGCGCGTCGAGGGCGCCGCCGTGCTCGGCCGCCACGCGCTCGACGAGCGATCCGACCTCGGAGAATTCGGCCAGGTCGCAGGGATAACCCGTGGCCTCGAACCCCGCGTCCCGGAGCTCGGCGGTCCTCGCGGCGACCTCCCCGGCGTCGCGGCTCACGAGGATCACGCGAGAGCCGCGCTCGGCGAAGGTCCGCGCCACCGTTTCGCCTACCTGACCCGCGCGGCCGACGCCGGTGATCAGGGCCAGGCCGCCGCTCATCCTACCGGAACTCCTCGCGACCCAATGCGGCCCGCACCGCTTCTCGCATCGCGACGACGGCGTCGGCGTCGGCGGCCGGCGAGTCTGCCCGGACGTGGATCTCGATGCCGTCGCCGACCACGATCCGGTGCCAGGGCACCGTGCTCTCGCCGTCGGTCTGCTGCGCCGCCGAGTCCGCCCCCACCGTGAGCGCCGGCGCGAGGGAAGTCGCCACGCGCCGCTCGAGCGCATCGCCCGTCAGGTCCTTCAGCTCCACCTTGATTGCCTCGAGCGTCGCGCCCTCGCGCTGCCGGATCTTGATCGCCAGGAGCTGCAGCAAGTGGCGGTATCCGTAGGTGGCCGACGTGCCGACGCCCTGCGGGTGATCGAGCAGCCCATTGGCGATGTAGAAGCGAATGGCCCGCGGACTCGGCGCCGCGCGGGCGGAGGCGTTGGTCGGCCGGATGCCGGCGGCGTCCACCAGGGCGGTGGCGTGCGCGGCGAGCCCTCGGGCGTTCCACGGGGCATGGCGCGAATGCGCACGCAGCAGGTTGACCGGCGTCTCACTCATGGACGCGGTCGTCCGTGCCGGGGAGGGGTGTGCATGCGACAACAATAACCCGCGCCGCAGCACCGCGTGAGGTCGCGCCCGGATCGACGCGGGCCGGGCGAAAAGAAGAGCAGGAACGCGTGGCGTCCCTGCTCTTCAACACGAGGGTCGAGCTGTAGCGACGAGCCTACCGGCGGCGCTTCTTGGCCGGCTTCTTCTTGGCCGGCTTCCGCGCTGGCTTGCGGACGACCTTCTTCTTGGCGGCTTTTCCTTTCGCCGGCTTCTTCGCGGGCTTCTTGGCCGGCTTGCGAGCGACCTTCTTCTTGGCAGCCTTTTTCTTGGCCGGCTTCTTCGCGGCCTTCTTGGCGGCCGGCTTCTTCGCGGGCTTCGCCGCCTTCTTGGCCGGCTTTTTCGCGGCCTTCTTCGCCGCCTTGGCTGCCGGTTGCTTGACCGGAACGGGCGCCGGCTTGGCCGGGGCCGCGGCC
>JBJKPA010000326.1:0-7331 GCA_046706905.1 Gemmatimonadaceae bacterium | reverse complement strand
GGGCTGGTGCGCCGCGGCCTGCCGCCGCTGCCCGAACGGGCGGCGGCGTACGGACCGGCCAGGGTCGTGCTAGCCGTGCCGGAACCCGAGTGCCGGCAGTGCCACGTGGATCCGCACGGCGGGCGCTACGCGGCGGGCGGCGCGTTCCCGGTCGCCGGCGGATGCCGCGCGTGTCACGACACGCGCGCCTTCCGCCCCTCCACGGTCGGGGTCGCGATGCACGCGACGTTCAGCTTCGCGCTGGACGGAGCGCACCGCGCCGCGCCGTGCGTGGCCTGTCACGACGACATGCGGGGCAAGCCGGCCGTATCCACGTTGATCGCGGCACCCAGGGGGGTGACGCCGCTGCCGTTCACCCGGCACCGCGACGCCACCTGCCGTTCGTGCCACGCGGCCGACGACCCGCACGGCGGCCAGTTCGCGTCGCGTTCCGACGGTGGCGCCTGCGGAAGCTGCCACGGCACGGCGTCGTTCGTGCCCGCGTCGCGGTTCGACCACGACCGCGACACGCGGTTCCCGCTCGCCGGCGCCCACGCCCACGTGGCATGCGCCGCGTGCCACAAGTCCCGGACGGCCGCCGACGGCAAGGTCCGCGTGATCTATCGGCCTCTCTCCACCGCCTGCGCGAGTTGCCACGGCGGCCCTCCCGGAAGGATGCAGCCATGAGATCCCCGTCCCGTTGCATCATTGGCGTCCTCACGCCGTTCGTGCTGGCCGTGCTCCCGTCCGTCGCGCGGGCGCAGCGCGGCGACAATCCGCACGGCCCGAAGATCGGCGCCTGCAGTCTGTGCCACCGCCCCGAGGCGTGGACCCCGGTGGCGATCAGCAAGGACTTCCGGCACGCCCCGGGCGTGTTTCCGCTGGAGGGCGCGCACGCCCAGGCGCCGTGCACCGCCTGCCACCGCACGCTCGACTTCGCGCACACGTCGACGGCGTGCGCGTCGTGCCACACCGACGTGCATCACGGGGAATTCGGCAATCAATGCGCGCGGTGTCACACCACGCGCAGCTTCGTCGATCCGGCCGCGATGCGCCGCATGCACGACCTCACGCTCTTCCCGCTGCGAGGCGCGCACGCCGCCGCGGCCTGCGAGGAGTGCCACCTGCCGGCCTCGCCGGGGCAGTCGCAGTACGCCAACCGCCCCACGACCTGCTTCGGCTGTCACGCCGCCGACTACCAACGCGCCAAGAATCCCGATCACGTGGCGGCCGCCTATCCGCAGACCTGCACGCAGTGCCACGGCGTCGTGAGCTGGCAGGGGGCGACGTTCGATCACGCCATCACCGGCTTCCCGCTCACCGGCGCGCACGCCGCGACGCCGTGCATCGCCTGCCACGGTGACGGCGTGTACAAGGGGAAGTCCACACTCTGCGTCTCGTGCCACCAGACGGACTACAACGGCACGACGAATCCCCCGCACGCCGCGGCCGCGTTCCCCACGACGTGCGAGTTGTGCCACACCACCACCGACTGGACCGGCGCGGTGTTCGACCACAGCAAGACCAACTTCCCGCTCACCGGGGCGCACCTGGCCGTGGCGTGCAACGCCTGCCACGGCGACGGCGTGTACAAGGGCAAGTCCACGCTCTGCGTGTCGTGCCACCAGCAGGATCTGGCGGGCACGACCGATCCGCCGCACGTCGCCGCCGGGTTCCCGACCACCTGCGAGACCTGCCACACCACGGCGAGCTGGGCCGGCGCGACCTTCGACCACGCCAACACGGCCTTCCCGCTCACCGGTGCGCACGTCGGCCTGTCGTGCAATTCGTGCCACGCCGACGGGGTGTACAAGGGCAAGTCCACGGCGTGCGTGTCGTGCCACCTCGCGGACTACAACGGCACCAACAACCCGGCCCACGCCGCCGCGGGCTTCCCGCAGACGTGCGACCAGTGCCACACGACGGCCACCTGGTCCGGCGCCACGTTCGACCACGACGGGCAGTTCTTCCCGATCTACTCGGGAAGCCACAAGGGCCGGTGGAGCGCCTGCTCCGACTGCCACATCAATGCCTCCAACTACGCGGCGTTCACGTGCATGAGCGGCGGCTGCCACTCGCAGTCCAGCACCGACTCGAATCACCGCGGCGTCTCGGGCTACCGGTACGACGCCTCCGCCTGCTACGCCTGCCATCCACGGGGGAACGGCGGATGAGCCGACACCTGCCGACCCTCCCGCTCGCCGCCGCGGCGCTGGTCGCCGCGGCCGGAATCCCCGCGGGCCGCGCCGCGGCCCAGACTCCGGCGCCGGCGTGGGCGCACGTCACGTACATCAGCGGGCCCACCATCTACGTGGACGCCGGCACGCGCGCCGGCCTCGTGACGGGCGCCCACCTCACGGTGCGGCGGGACACGACGTTCGTGGCCGAGCTCGCCGTGAAGTACATCTCGTCGAGCAGCGCGGCGTGCACGGTCGTGCGTCCGTCCACGCGCACCATCGCGGTGGGCGACTCGGCGCGGTACACGCCGGCCGCCGTCGCCGCGGCGCCCACGCAACCGGTGGCGAAGCTGCCGGCCAGCACGCCGGTATCCGCGGTGCGCCCGTGGGCCGACCGGCTGCGCGGGCGCATCGGCGTTCGCTACCTCACGATCGATCCGGGCACCGGGCCGGCCGGCGTGATGTCGCAGCCGGAGTTCGATCTGCGGCTCGACGGCTCCCACGTCGGCGGCTCCGCGTTCGGGATGAGCGTGGACGTCCGCGCGCAGCGTTCGATCCTGCCGGCCCCCGACAGCGCGCATCCGGCGCCGACCTACCCGCTCGACGTGAACCGGGTGTACAAGGCCGCCGTGCAGTGGAATCCCGCCGGCTCCGCGGCGACGGTGACCATCGGCCGGCAGTTCTCGTCGACCAGCACGTCGGTGGGGCTGTTCGACGGCGTGGCGCTGGACTATGCGCGCACCAACTGGAGCGCCGGCGCGTTCGCCGGGCTGCAGCCGAGCTGGTACACCTTCGCCTTCTCGGACTCGACGCGCGAGTACGGGGCGTACGTGCAGTGGCACAACGTCGTGGGGCGCGCGCCCATCTGGTCGCTCACCCTGGGCGGCGTGGGCGCGTACACGATGGGCCAGATCGACCGGGAATTCACGTACGTCACCGCGATGGTCGCCGCGTCGCGGTTCACCGCGTACCTGACGCAGGAAGTGGACGTCAACCGCGGGTGGCGCGCCGCCGCGGAGCACGCCGCGGTGACGCCGACCTCCACCTTCGGCACCGTGCAGTTCAGCGTGTCCGACGCGCTGAGCCTGGACGCGGGCATCGACAACCGGCGCAACGTGCGGCTGTACACGGACTACCTCAATCCCGAGGCGGCCTTCGACAACAGCTTCCGCCAGGGCGTCTGGGGCGGGGCGACGCTGAACCTCCACGGCCGGTTCCGGGTGAGCGGCGAGGCGCGCCGGACGAGCGGCGGCGCGGCGGGGGTCGCGCAGTCGTATACCGGGTCGGCCGGCGTCATGCGGCTGACTTCGCTGGACCTCGGGTTCCACGTCCGCGACACGCACTATACCGGACAGCTCTCGGCCGGGGACCTGCAGTCGGTGTCCGCCGAAGCGAATCCGCTCGGGCTCGTGCACCTCGAAGCGAGCGGCGGACTGCGCACGTCGACCCCGACCGCGCTCGGGATGGCGCTAGGGTCGTCGCGCGTCACCTGGACCAGTTTCGACGCCGACTGGGCGGTGGGCCGGTCCATCTATATGATGTTCTCGGTCTACCGGGAACTGGGGAGCGGCGCGCACAACGCGCAGAACTTCGTCTCGATCGCCTACCGGTTCTGACGCGGCGCCCGGCGGAGCGGGCCGTTTGCAAAGTCGTATACCGGGCGCGAGATTGCGGGGGTCCGGGCGCCGAACGCCCGGCACGGGGGGCGACGCACGCTGCGCCTGTTCAGGCGGGAACCGCCGTTGGTCGTACGAATCGTGCTGGCCGCGATCGAGCTGGCCGGGACGCTGGTGTGCATGTACTGGTTGCTGAACCAGCGGCGAGGCCCCCTGCACGCCGGCGAGCTGCTGGCGATCGTCGCCGTCTGCGCGATGGGGTTCGCCGTGATCGGCGTGACCCTGAACGGCGCCGGGCCGGTCATCGCCGTGCGAACGACGGCCGCGTTCGCCGTTGTCTTCGCGCTGGTCGGGGCGGCCGAGTACCCGCTGCCGCCGACGGCCCACTCCATCGGAACGCAGCTCTTCCTGGTCGCGATGGCGAGTCTGGTGGCCGCCGCGGGCGCGCTCATCGCCCGAAAACCGAAGGTCGCCATCGACCTCCTGGGATGGACGGCAGTCATCACCGGCGGGTTCGCGTTCCTCGTCGGCTACGTAGCGACGACACCGCAAACCGGCGGCACGTCCAAGTTCGGGCTGCCCGTATTCCTGCTGCTGGTCGCCGCCTGCCTCACCACGGCGTGGCTCGGCAGGCGGCTCCGCGGCGGCTGACGCTTTACAGCGCCGGGTGCCGGTTCACCGTGTCGTCGTGCACCTGGAACTTGTGCGCAACCGACAGGATGAGGTCGTCGTGGTACAGCGTGCCGATGATCTGGCCGCAGATCGGCTGCGGGTTGAGCTTCGGCGGCGCCTCGGCCGGCTGCTCGCCGCCGCGCCCTCCCCGGCCCCGTCCCCGCCCACCGCGCCCGCCGGGAATCACCGGCACACCGAACTTGTACGGCAGCACCGCGCTCGGATAGCCGGTCTGCGCGCACTCGCCGATGTCGGCGAACGGGCTGCCGATGTACATGTCGATGTCCTTGGTGAAGTCGGCCCACTCCTTGATCATGATGTAGCGGCGCCGCTCGGTGTTCAGGAATTCGTAGCCGGGAATCGTGCGGCCGTACACGAACCGCGGATTCCAATCGGCCGGCGCCTCGGGATCGGTCGGCATCGGACTGCCATTCGGCGTCCCATACGGCAGCGTCCCGCGGCCCGATGCCGGCCGCGGAGGAACGGCCGGTAGGCTGTTCAGATCGAGGCCGATCTCCTTGGCCTTGCGCTGCACGTATGCGTCGAACGCCGATGCGTACTCGGTGTTGAGCCCGCCCACGGTCCCGCTGATCCCCGCCACCTTGGGCCGGGCGCCGATCGTGACCGGCTTCGCGCCCAGTTCCTTGAGCTTGTTCACCAGCTCGGCGGGCGCTTGATCGTCCACGCCGATGCGCAGCGACGCGAGGTCGATGTCGCGGTTGAACTGGAAGGGCATCATCACCGTGGAGGGATCCTTCTCGTCCACGCCGTGGATGATGTTGAACACCATCGCCGCGTCCTCGCTCGTCCGCGTGATGGGGCCCACGCGGTCCTGCGTCCAGGCGAGCACCATCCCGCCATAGCGGCTCACGCTGCCGAAGGTGGGGCGCAGCGCGCTCACGCCGCAGCGGATGGACGGCGAGACGATCGAGCCCGACGTCTCGGTGCCGATGCCGAACGCAACGCACCCGGCCGAGGTCGCCGAGGCGGGGCCGGCCGACGAGCCGCTGGAGCCCTCCGTCAGGTTCCAGGGGTCGTTGGTGCGCCCGCGGAACCACTGGTCGTTCTGCGCGAACAGGCCGGTGGCGAGCTTGGCGATGAGCACCGCGCCGGCATCGCGCAGTCGCACGACCACCTCGGCGTCCTCGTCGATGATGCGATGCTCGAAGTCCTTGGCGCCCCAGGTGGTGGGTACGCCCTTGGTGGCGAACAGATCCTTGACCCCGTACGGCAGCCCGTGCAGCGGACCGCGGTACTGGCCGGCGGCGATCTCGCGGTCGGCCTGCGCGGCCGCGGCGCGCGCCTGGTCCTCCATGATCGTCACCGCGCAGAGCAGCGTCGGGTTGAGCCGCTTGAGCCGCGTGAGGTAGATGTCGGTGAGGCGCGCCGACGTGATCTTGCGCGCCTTGAGGGCCGCCGAGAGGCGGTGCGCCGGGAGGTAGGCGATCTCGTCGTCGGACGACGGGAGCGAACCGGTGAACGGCTCGGGCTCGTAGGTGCCGCGATCGAACGCGGCGGCGCCGCGCTCGCGGACGAGCTTCTCCATGAGGGCGCCGGTTCCGCCCGGATACGGCTCGAACTGAATGGCCGGTGGGTCGCCGTTGGTGAGCGGAACCGGCGGCTCCTGCAGCTGCGCGCCCTGTCGCGCGGCACCGGAAGCCGCGCCGCTCGCGCGGCCGCGGGCCTGGGCGAGTGCGGAGCCGGGGGCGCCGAGCGTCGTCGCGGCCGCCGCCGCGAGGGAGAGGAATACGAAGTGGCGGCGGTCGATGCCGTGCGCCTCCTCGTCGTAGTCCGCGTTCTCGAGGTCGGTCTGCAGCTGAGCGAGCAGTTCTTCTGGAGTGGGCACCGGACGGTCTCCGTTGGCGGAAGGAGGTGGGAGCGGCGCGTGGGGGGCGCGTCCAGAGAATCGCGCACGAGAGGCGATCTGGCCAGACCCCCCGGGCCTCGGCTATAGTTGAGCGGAATTCACCGAGGCCGCCCGGTGGGTCGCGGTGGTCGTTCGACTCTGCCCGCCTGCCGCGAGGGGAGAGTCGCATGACCGGGAGTCAACACGCAGGAGCCGGATTTCGGATCGTGGTCTTCACGTGCGGGGATCTCGGACTCGAAGTCGGCGCCGGCATCCGGGCGCTGGCGGCCACCGATCAGGTACTGGTGCTCCGCTCTCCCTACCTGCTCCGGAAGCGGCGCTTCGATCGCAAGCTGCTGTATCTCTACCGCATGAACGGCGCGGTCGAGCTGATCCGGGCCGCGCTGCGGCGCCTCGTGCCGCGGGGTCCTGCGGCCCCGGCTGCTCCCGTCGCCCCGCAGCCGGCCGGCGTGACGGTGCGCGAGGTCGCGGACCTGCACTCCGCGGAGAGCATCGAAGCGGTCCGGCAGTTCGCCCCGGATCTGGGCGTGATCGCCGGGACCTACGTGCTCAGGCCGGAGCTGTTCGCGCTCCCGCGTCTCGGATCGATCAACCTGCACAGCGGAAAGGTGCCGGAGTACCGGGGCGCGGCGCCGGCGTTCTGGGAGTTGTTCAACGGCGAGACGGAGGTCGGGATCACCATCCACCGGGTGGAGCCGAGCCTCGATTCCGGTGCCGTGCTTCGACAGGAGCTGTTCCCGCTGGATTCGGCGCCGGACGGCGATCCGATGGCGTACGTCGAGGAGTATCGCCGCACGGTGCTGCGTCCCAACGGAGTTCGCCTGCTGGTGGAAACGGTGGCCGACATCATGGCCGGCCGGGAGCGGCCTGCCGTTCAGGACGCGACCAGGGCCCGGACGTACCGGACGCCGGACCATCGGCAAGTCACGGAGTTGCGGAAGCGCGTCGCGAAGCGGCGGCGGGCCCGCGGAGGACATTCACGATGAAGCGACGGATCAAGAGCGCGCTGGGGCGGCCCCT
>JBJKPA010000325.1:0-2517 GCA_046706905.1 Gemmatimonadaceae bacterium | reverse complement strand
ATCGGCATCGGCGCCACGTACTACGTGCAGCACACGTTCGACGCCCTGATTCCCGTGCAGCTCCCGCCGTCGAACGGATTCACCAACACGCAGCTCGAGAACGTCGGCCGCCTGAACAACACCGGCGCCGAGATCAACGTCAACGCCGACCTGATCAGCATGCCGCGCTTCGACTGGAGCGCCCGGCTCAACTACACGTCGGCCAACAGCAAGGCCGGCAACCTGGGCGGCCAGGTGATCACCATCCAGGCGCTGTCCGACTCGTACGTCGAGCAGGGCTATCCGGCGCCGGCGTACTTCGGCTACAAGGTGATGAATCCGAACGCCATCGCCGACCCGATCGTGGACACGAACGCCTATCTCGGCGCGACCTTCCCGACGCAGATCATCAGCCCGGCCACGACGCTGACGTTCGGTAAGAACTTCACCCTCGACGCGGTGGGCGAGTGGCAGCTCGGCGGCCACCTGCTGAACGCCGTCGGCTATCAGAACGCCAACCTCGACATCTGGCAGCCCTGCTACGCGGCGCGGGCCGCGCTGCGCGCGGCGGCGGCCGGCGATGCTTCGGCGCTCGACAACGTCACGGCGCTGCAGCGGGCCAAGTGCACCATCGTCAGCTCGCAGCGCGACTACTCGTACTGGGTCGAGCCGGCGGACTTCTTCAAGCTCCGCAGCGTCACGATCACGTACGCGATCCCGCCGCGGCTCGTGCGCGGCATGCGGAACGCCTCGATCTCGCTGTCGGGCACGAACCTGTGGACCAGCACCAAGTACACGGGCACCGACCCGGAGGTCGCCGACGAATCCACCGATACCTTCTCGCGCCGCGACTACTACGTCTTCCCGACGTTCCGGACGTTCACGGCCACCCTGCGGTTCGGCTTCTGACCCGGACGGAGACTCCTATCATGAGACTGTCATACATCCTCCCGTCGGTCGCCGCCGTGCTCGTCTGCGCGGGGTGCGACATGTCGGTGACCAATCCCGGACCGGTCCAGGACAGCCAGCTCAACACGGCCAGCGCGCTGCCGGCCCTCGTGAACGGCATGTCCGGCGACCTCTCCCTCGCCCTGGGCGACTTCCTCATCGGCAACACCGTGATGACGGATGAGCTGATCCATTCCGGCAACTACGCGGCGCCCAACGAATTCGCGGTCGGCGTGATCCGGCCCGAGGACGTGGACGCCGACTACCAGAACATGCAGCAGGCGCGGTGGGTGGCCGAGGACGGCCTGCGCCGCATGCAGCAGGTGCTGGGCTCGGCGTTCGAAACCGACGCCGACGCCCCGCGCGCCTATTTGTACGCCGGGTTCGCCAACCGGCTGCTCGGCGAGAACAGCTGCCAGGCGGTGATCGACGGCGGGCCGGCGCAGAGCGACACGGTGTACTTCCAGCGCGCCGAGAGCCTGTTCACGCGGGCCAACGAACTGGGCACGGCGCTCAAGAACACCGCCGTGGCCACCGCGGCGCTGGGCGGCCGCGCCTCGGTCCGCGCCGACATGGGCAACTGGGCGGGCGCCGTGGCCGACGCCGCGCAGGTCCCCGCCTCGTTCGTGTTCAACGCGATCTTCTCCACCAACACGTCGCGCGAGAACAACGACCTGGCCTACGAGACCCATACCCGCCGCGAGCTGACGGTGTGGGGCACGCAGTGGGCGGCCACCGACGCCGATCCCCGCACGCCGTGGGACACCGTGTTCACCTCGTCCCACAAGGTCCAGACCGGCCAGGACGGCAAGACCGCGTTCTTCCGGCAGGACAAGTACGTCAACCTGGGCGACTACATCCCGCTCACCAAGGGCACCGAGATGCTGGTCCTGCAGGCCGAGAACTCGCTGCGCAACGGCGACATCCCCGGCATGACGGGCTTCATCAACCAGGAGCGTGCGCAGTACGGCATGGCGCCGGTGGCGCAGCCGGCCACCACCGCGGACGCGTGGGTGCTGCTCCAGCACGAGCGTGGCGCCGTGGTCTGGCTCGAGGGCCGGCGGCTCTGGGATCTGCGGCGCTGGTACGCCGCGGGCACGAACAACTTCCTGAACGGGCGGGACAAGTGCATGCCGTTCGGGTCGAGCGAGATCGCGTCGAACCCGAATCTTCATTAGGAAACGGCGGAACTGAATACCGAAGGCTGAGGGCCGGCGGCTGACAGCCGTCGGCTCTCAGCGACAACTGCACACGGGACCCCGCTCTGGCTTCTCTACGTCCACCAATTGGTCGAAGGTCTTCAGCAATGCCTGGAATTCGCGGTCGGCCGTCAACATGGTGCCCAGGCCGGTATTGATATCCGCCGAACCGATGGCGATTCCCTGATCGACGTCGGACTGGTACTTCGCGAGTTGTTTGACGATGGATTGCGCCAGTTTGCGCTCCTCCGCGCCCGTGCCGGGGCGCGCGGCAAACTCGGCTACGCTCTTGCCCACCGCCTGAATCCGCGCATTCTGCTCCTGGGTAATCTGCTTGATCTTGTCCGCCTTGAGATTGGCGATCCAGGTGAACAGCCGGTACACGTTGGAA
>JBJKPA010000324.1:0-5277 GCA_046706905.1 Gemmatimonadaceae bacterium | reverse complement strand
TGGCCGTGCCCGAAGGCGGGGCGCGTGCGGGACGGCGGCGCGCGGAGGCGGCTCCCCGCGCGTCCTGAGGAGACCGATGATCATCGACTGCCACGTCCACCTCAACAACTACCACGAACAGGTCGCGGTGTCGCTGGACGAGAGCCTGGACAAGCTCCAGGCGGCGATGGAAACGGCCGGCGTCACCCACTCCATCGTCCTCACGAGCTACCTCGTGAATCCCAATCGGCCGAGCACGGCCGAGGTCGTGCGGGCCGTGGAGAAGGCCAAGAACCTGAGCGTCGTGGCCGGGATCAGCTTCAACAACTACAAGCAGCGCGACCTGCGCGAGCTGGCCGACTTCCTGGAGGACCGCCTCGTCGTGGGGCTCAAGCTCTACCCGGGGTACGAGCCGTTCTATCCGCACGACAAGCGGCTGCAGGTGGTCTACGATCTCGCCGAGGAGTTCGATGTGCCGGTGATGATCCACAGCGGCGACACGTACAGCCCCAAGGGCAAGCTCAAGTACTCGCATCCGCTGGAGATCGACGAGGTGGCGGTGGACCACCCCAACGTGAAGTTCGTGATCTGCCACCTGGGCAATCCCTGGCTCACGGACTGCATGGAAGTGATCTACAAGAACAAGAACGTCTACACCGACTTCTCCGGCCTGGTGTTGGGCGAGTTCACCGAGGCCTTCGAGGACTTCATGGAACGGCAGATCGAGGAGGCCATCCTCTACGCCGGCGAGCCGAACTACCTGCTGTACGGCACCGACTGGCCGATCTGTTCGATGAAGTCCTACGTGGACTTCGTGAAACAGCTCAAGATGACGGACGAGCACCGGCATCAGATCATGTACGAGAACGCCCGGCGTCTGTTCCGGCTGCCCCTTCCCGCCCGGGAGGCGCCCCCGGCCTGATTCTCCCCCCCAGGAGGCCCATGCTTCGCATCCGTGAGATTCGCACGGCAACCGATCCGGCATTCGATGGGGCGCACCGCCTGCTGCGCCGCATCTTCCCGCGCGCCGAGATGCTGCCCCGCCGCGGGTGGGTACAGGTGCTGCGCGAGCGCGAGCAGGGGCTGTGGACCGATCTCAACTGGCACCTGTTCGTCGCCGTGCGCGACGGCACGGTGATCGGCGCGGCGAGCGGCTCGTACCTGGGGAACGTGAACGTCGGGGTGATCGGGTACGTGGCGGTGGACGCCAGACGCCGGGCCAAGGGGCTCGGCCCGCGGCTCCGGCGGTCGCTCGTGCACGCCTTCGAGCGCGACGCGCGCGACGTGAACGGAACGTCGCTGCAGGCCGTGATCGGCGAGGTGCACGCCGACAACCCGTGGCTGCGCACGCTGGTCACCCGCCACCACGCGATCGCGCTGGACTTTCCGTATTACCAGCCGGCGCTCCATCGCACCGAGAAGGGCGTGCCGCTGGTCATGTACTACGAACCGCGCGGGGCGCGCCGCCGCTCGCTGCCCGTGAGCGAGCTGCGCCGCCTGCTCTACACGATGTGGCGGCGCGCCTACCGCGTGCCGAGCCCGCTGGGCAACGCCAACTTCCGGCGCATGCTGCGCGCCCTGAAGGGGCGGCGGCGCATCGGGTCCCGGACGCTGCTCCCACGGGCCCGTCCCACGCACAGCGGCGTGAGCTGACCCCCCGGCCGCCCCGCGCGGGCGGCCGGTACCCGGCGGCACCGACGCCGCCCCATCGGAGGACGGATGGATCGCTACGTGAATCTGTTGGGCCCGCTGGCCGTGCTGGTGGGATTCGCCCTCGGCGGCCTGGTCGTCGCGTACATCGTGCGGCGGCTGGTCTTCCCGCAGCTACGCCGGGCCGCCGCGCACACGTCCAGCACCGCCGACGACCAGGCGATCGCCGCGCTCGAGCACCCGCTCCTCCTCTGGGGCGCGATCCTCGGCGCCCACGTCGGCGTGAGCTCGATCCCCGAGTTGGCCGGCAGCGCGCACGCCATCCGGCAGACGCTCGAGGTGATCCTGATCATCTCCGCGTCGTGGACGCTGGGACGCATCACCGCCGAAACGATCAGCGCCCGCACCTCCGCCGCGAACCTGCCGTCGGCCAACCTGATCCCGAACCTGGCGCGCACCGGCGTGCTGCTCGTCGGCGGGCTGGTGCTGCTCCAGCAGCTCGACATCCAGATCACGCCGATCCTCACGGCATTGGGCGTCGGCGGTCTGGCCGTCGGCCTGGCGCTGCAGGACACCCTCGCCAACCTGTTCGCCGGCATCCAGCTCCTGATCTCGAAGCAGGTCCGGGTGGGCGACTTCATCCGGTTGAGCAGCGGCGAGGAGGGGTTCGTCACCGACATCACGTGGCGGTACACCACCATCCGCCAGCTCCCGAACAACTACACCATCGTCCCCAACGCCAAGCTGTCGAGCGCCGTGACCTCGAACTTCACGATGCCCGACCCCGAGCAGTCGGTGCTCGTGCAGGTGGGTGTGTCGTACGACTCGGATCTCGAGCAGGTGGAACGGGTCACGATCGACGTGGCGCGCGACGTGATTCGCACGGTGGACGGCGCCGTGCGCACGCACGAGCCGTTCATCCGCTATCACACCTTCGCGGACTCGAGCATCAATTTCTCGGTGATCCTGCGCGGGCAGGAGTACACCAGCCAGTACCTGCTCAAGCACGAGTTCATCAAGCGGCTGCACGCGCGGTACCGCGCCGAGGGGATCGAGATTCCGTTCCCGATCCGCACCGTGATCATGAAGCGGGAGGACGCCGCGGCGGGCTAGCCGGTGCCGCCGGCGAATCCGCTGGCGCCCAGCCAGCGCACGAGCTGCACGACGGCGGGCGGGTCCGGCAGGCGGTAGTCGGCCGCCGTCGTCGTGCCGGCCACGACGGGCGCGATGTGGATCGAGCGGCCGATGCCGCGCAGCGACTCGAACGCGTCCTCGTCCGTCACGTCGTCGCCGATGTAGATCGCGCGGACCCGCGACGGCCAGTCGGTGCCGTGCCGCTTCATCAGCACGTAGAGCACGGCCTGCCCCTTGTGCCAGTCCAGCGGGGGACGCCCCTCGACCACCATCTTCCCCTTGGTGACGCGCAGGTGCAGCCGCCGGTAGATCTGCTCGGCGGCGTGCTCGGCCTGTTCGCGCTCGTCCTCGGCGACCAGGCGGACGTGGTAGCTCACCGTGGCCGCCTTGCGCTCGACGCGCGAGCCCTCGACGCCGAGCTGCTGCAGCCGGCGCGCCGCGCGGTCCATCGCCGCGCGGTAGTGCTCCAGCCCCTCGTGCCGCAGGGCCACCCCCGGGCCGTCGATCTCGAACCCGTGGTCGCCGATGTAGGTGATGCCGGGCACGCCCACGAGCTTGCGCACGTCCTTGAGGGAGCGGCCGGACACGATCACCACGTCGAGCGCCGGGTTGCGCGCCGCCTGGGCCAGGATCGAGCGCGTGCGCGTCGTGAGCTTGGCGTCCTCGGGGCGGTCCACGATCGGGGTCAACGTGCCGTCGTAGTCCAGGAACAGCACGGTGCCCGACCGCTCGGCGAGCCACGGCGTGAGCCGGCGGCGCACGTAGTCCACGGCGGACTCCGGCGGCGCCGGATGCCGCACCGCGCGGTCGGCGGCGCCGAGGAAGCTCCGCACCCACGCGTGCACGTCGTGCGTCCGCACCCGGTCGCGCAGCGCCGACATGCGCGCCCGCCGCTCGTCGGGCGTCATGGAGAGCGCGCGGTGGAGCCCGGTCGCCACCGCGTCCACGTCGAACGGGTTGACGACGATCGCCTCCTGCAGCTCCTCGGCCGCGCCCGCCAGCTCGGACAGCACGAGCACGCCGTTGAGCGTCACCTGCGACATCACGTATTCCTTGGCCACCAGATTCATCCCGTCGCGCAGCGGCGTGACCAGCGCCACGTCGGACGAGCGATAGAGCGGGATGAGCTCCTCGGGCGGCAGCGACCGCACGAGGTAGCGGATGGGCGACCACCCGGGCTCCGAGAAGCGGCCGTTGACGCGCCCCACGGTCTCGTCGATCTGCCGCTTGAGCGCCGAGTATTCGGCCACGCGCTCGCGGCTGGGCACCAGGAGCTGCGTGAACACGATGCGGCGGCGGTACGTCGGCCACCGCTCGAGCAGCCGTTCGATGGCGAGCAGCCGCTCGTTGATCCCCTTGGTGTAGTCGAGGCGGTCGACGCCGAGGATCTCCATGACCCGGTCGGGGGACTGGGCTCGCGGCCCTTCCTGCTCGGCGACCGACGTGATGGAGGCGGCGTCGATGCTGATCGGGTCGGCCGCCACCCGGATCGTGCGGCTGTCGTACTGGACGAGTCCCTCGGCGCGGTTCACCTCGCAGCCCAGCAGGCGGGCCGCGGCGTTCATGAAGTGCTCGGCGTAGCTCTCGACCTGGAAGCCCACGAGATCGGCGGCCAGCATGCCCCGCAACAACCGCCGCGACCAGGGGAGCACGCGGAACACGTCGCTGGGCGGGAAGGGAATGTGGAGGAACGACGCGATGTGGGCGTCGGGGACCAGCTCGCGCAGGTAGCGCGGCATGCGCAGGAGCTGATAGTCCTGCACCCAGACCAGGGCGCCGTTGCGCGCGAAGGGCGCGGCGTGCTCCGCGAACCGCTCGTTCACGGCGTCGTACACGCGCCAGGTGCCGGCGTCGATGCGCGTGCGCCCCACGAAGTAGTGGAACAGCGGCCAGAGCGTGCGGTTGGAGAATCCGGCGTAGTACTGGGCGACCTCGTGGCCGGAGAGGGGCACCGCTTCGTACCGGATGCCGTCGTGCTTCGGCATGTCGAGCCCGCCGGCCGACACGACGTCCTCGCGCCCGATGCCGGGCCAGCCGATCCACACGCCCCCGCGCTCGCGGAGCACGGGCTCGAGCGCGCTCACGAGTCCGCCCGGCGAACGCGTCAACGACACGCTCTGCCCCTTGCGTTCGGCGCGGAAGGGGAGCCGGTTGCTGACGACCACGAGGCGGTCGGACGCCTGGGCGGCCGCCGCCCGCGAGCGGGATCGGGGTTCGCGTGCCATCCCTTTCAACCTAACCCTGCTCGCGGTGCGTGGCGAACCGGCCGGCCGCGCATTGCGCTCCGGTTCGCGCCCGCGATACACTTTCGCCATGACCAAGCGTTCCGACCTCGAATCCGGCGGCGCGCTCACGCGCCGCGATTTCGTCTCGCGCAGTGCCGCCCTGGGGATGGGCGCGGCGCTCGCCTCGCGCCATCTCGATCACCTGCTGCGCTGGGAGGGACGGGCCGCGGCCGAGGCGGCCACGCTGCCGGCCCGGGCGGCCGCGTCCTCCAACGACCTCACCCTGGGC
>JBJKPA010000323.1:0-10264 GCA_046706905.1 Gemmatimonadaceae bacterium | reverse complement strand
CGTACGGGGTGCATCCCTACGGGCTCCCCGTGGGGGGGAGCGAGGCGTCGCTGCGCGCGATCACCGGCGACGCCGTGCGCGCCTGGCACGCCTCGCGCGTGCTGCGGTCGGCGGCCGTGGTGGCCGTGGTGGGCGACGACGACCCCGACCGCCTGGCCGCCGTGGCGGCGCGCGCGTTCAGCGAACTGGAATACCACGCGGCACCGGTCGTGGCCGCGCCGGTGTGGCCCATGGCGGCGGCCGCGGCGGTCGAGTCGCGCGACAAGGCGCAGTCCGCGCTCAGCCTGCTCTTCCCGGGTCCCTCGCGGCTCGACGACGACCGGTTCTCGGCGGGCCTCGTGGCGGGGATCGCCAGCGGGCTGGGCGGCCGGTTCTTCGACGAGCTGCGCGAGAAGCAGTCGCTGGCCTACACCGTGCACGCCTTCCCGGCGGAGCGGCGCCTGGCGGGGGCCTTCGGCGCGTACATCGCCACCTCGCCCGACCGCGAGGAGCAGGCGCGGGCCGGATTGCTCGCCCAGTTCGCGCGGCTCGTGGATGCGCCGGTCTCGGCGCAGGAGCTGGCCGACGCGAAGACCTACGCGCTGGGGGTGCACGCGATCCGGTTGCAGCGCGGGGGCGCCGTGCTGGCCGACGCCGTGGGGGCGTGGCTCGACGGCCGGCTGGCCGAGCTGGCCGAGTTCGAGGACCGGGTGCGCGCGGTGACGGCGGAGGGAATCCAGGCGCTGGCGCGGCGCTACTTCGATCCGGGGCGCCGGGTGGAGGGCATCGTGCGCGGCACCGGCAAGGCGGTGTGAGCCGGCGGGTTCAGGCGGCGCGGAACATGAAGTACGCCGCGCCCACGATGCACAGGCTGGCCCACAGGAAGTCGAGTCGCGGCGGCTGCTTCATGTAGAGGATCGCGAACGGCACGAACACCGACAGGGTCACCATCTCCTGGATCATCTTGAGCTGCCCCAGCGTGAGCACCTGGTAGCCGATGCGGTTGGCGGGCACCTGAAACAGGTATTCGAAGAACGCGATGGACCAGCTGACGACCGCGGCCACGTACCATTTGCGATCCGACAGGTTCCGGAGGTGGGCGTACCACGCGAACGTCATGAACGTGTTGGAGATGATGAGAAGGCCGACGGTCTTGAAGACGGAGGACATGCGGGGTCCCCTCCTGGGGACTGGCGGGCAGGCGGCCGGGCCCACGATGGGGCACACGTGGCGCGGCGGCCGACGCGTGGCGGCGTCGAGAGCGGAGCGTGGTGGAGGTGTGGTGGGGTGGGAGCGGGCCGGCGGGCGTCCCGGCGCCGGTCAGAACATGGACATCGCGAGGAACGACCGCAGCGAGTCGTTCGTCTGCCGGAGCCGCGTGGAGAGCAGGCGGACCACCGCCCACAGCACCTTGTAGGCCAACTCGCGGTTGAAATCCATCAGCATTTCGAAATCGGGGCGGCTGATCGTGAGCGCGGTCGTGCCGCCGTTGGAGATGGCGTGCGTGGAGCGCTCGCTGCGGTCGAACACCGCCATCTCGCCGAACAGGGCGCCGGGCTTGAGCACGGCCAGCGCCTCCTCGCCGCTCCCCGGCACGTCGCGGCTGATCCGCACCTCGCCCTCGGTGATCAGGTACAGCCGGTTGCCCGATTCGCCCTCGTGGAAGATGTATTCCCCGGAGACGAACTTCTCCGTCTTGCACAGCTCGGCGACCGCGGCGAGCTCTTCGTCGTCGAGACCCTTGAAGATCGCTACGTGGCGCAGGAGTTCGGTCGTTTCCGGCATCCGGACCTCGGGAAAACGGGGGCGGGAGTGGCAAGCTAGGCCGCGCCGACGGCGGTGGCAAGCAGCCGGGGCCGCCCTTACCTTTTGGCCATGCACCCGCGCCGGGGACTGCGGCACGTCCCCAACTGGATCTCCTTCTCGCGCCTCGTCATGGCCGGCGCCTTCGTGGCCAGCGAGGCCGCGGAGACCCGCATCACGCTGATCGGGCTCGCCGCCGTCACCGATTTCCTGGACGGCTACATCGCCCGCCGTGCCCATGCCACGAGCACGTGGGGCGCGCTGCTCGATCCGATCGCCGACCGCGTGTTCGTGCTCGTGGCCGTGTCGGCGTTCCTGTTCGAGGGGCGCATCGGGACCGTCGGCTACTTCGTGCTGCTCTCGCGCGACCTGATGACGGCGATCGGCTTCCTCGTGGCGCGGATCATTCCCTGGCTGCGCCCGGTGCGGTTCCGCGCCCGGCCGGCGGGGAAGTTCGTCACCGTGCTCCAGTTCCTCACCTTCGTCGCCGTGATGGTGCGCCCGACGTGGGTCACGGGCCTCCTCGGCGCGGTGCTGGCGACGTCCTGCTGGGCGGTGATCGACTACACGCTCGCGCTCTGGCGCGAACGGGCCCGATGATCCGCGCCATCCGCCGGGCGGCGCTCGCGTGGCTGCTGCTCGGCCTCGCCCCGCGTGCGGCGCGGGCGCAGGACATCCCGCCGCACCCGGAACTGCGCGCCGACCTGCTCGGCCCGGCGCCCTACTCGCTGCAGCTCGGGGCGGGGGTGAATCTCGGGGCCGGCTACTACCAGCGCATCGAGCTGGACGCCGCCGCGGGCGCCCGCCAGCGCTCCGGGACGCTCGTCGGCGCCGGGCGCGTGGACGCGCTCATGCGGCTGCTGCTCGATCCGTTCGGGATGCGGCGCTGGGGGCTGTCGCTGGCCGGCGGCGTGAGCGTCCGCTACGAGGCGGGCGACAAGCTGCGCCCCTACCTGGCGGGCGCGCTGGATTTCGAAGGGCCGATCCAACACGGGGTGCGCGTGGCGTACCAGGTCGGATTCGGCGGCGGGGTGCACGTGGGGGTCGTGATCCGCCGGACCACGAACCACTGGCGGTGAACTGCAGTTGACGGTCGACCGTTGACGGTCAACCGTCAACTGCCGTCAGGCCGCGTTGGCGGCTCCGGCCTCTTCCACCGTCGGGTTGGCCTTCGGAGGCTGGGCAAACCGCTCGCCCAGCGTCTTCAACTCCTCGATATCGCGCTCGGCCAACTCCGGGTACCGGTCGGTCATGTACTTCATGGTGTCCGCGAACCATTCCTGCTGATGCTCCGGGGCGGAACCGATCACGCCGCAGCGGATGATGTGCTGGAACAGCTCGTCACGGGCCTCTTCGAATGGGCTCGGCGTCGCAGGCGCCGGGGTGCCACTTCGTCTATGCTTCTTAGCCATTTAACCTGGTTACGGGTTTGAGTTTCCTGCCAAACACTCGGAATCTAATGAAAGTCGCGCCGTCCTGCAGACCGCCCGGCTCATCCGAGGTACGGCCGCCGGGGGTGAAGCGTTCGGGGCGCGGGGGCGCGGATTGCTTGCGTGGGCCGCGCGGGCGGGCCTAGCTTTGACCGAGGGCCGCCCGCAGGCGGCCGAAGGGCGAATGACCCCTGCGAGGACGACGAAAACACATGGCAAAGAAGCGCGAGAACGGCGACCGCAAGCAGAAACCGGTCAAGAAGACCAAGACCAGCTCCGCGATGCGGGGATTCTACATCGTCCTCGGCGTGATCGCCGTGGTGGGGATCGCCGGGCTGTCCTACCTGGCGGCCCAGCCCAAGGGCACGGCGTCCACCTGGGACAGCTCGCTCCCGAAGCTCACCGCGATGGGACACACCGAGGGGAGCGACAGCGCCCAGCTCGAGGTGATCGAGTTCGCCGACTTCGAGTGTCCCATTTGCGGCCAGTTCGCCACGCTCACCGAACCCGACATCCGTACGCACCTCATCGACTCGGGGGTCGTGCGGCTGCGGTACATGGACTTCCCGCTCAACATCCACCGGAACACCTGGGCCGCCCACAACGCGGCCTGGTGCGCGGGCGACCAGGGCAAGTTCTGGCAGATGCACGACGCCATCTACCACTACCAGGACAGCTGGAACAGCGAGGCCACGGACAATCCGGACAAGGTGCTGGCCGGCGTGGCCCAGGGCGTGGGCCTGAACATGGATCAGTACAACGCCTGCATGAAGGACCGGAAGTTCCAGGCGCAGCTCCAGGCGAACGAGCTCGAGGCGGAGCGGCGCCACATCGACGCGACCCCGACCTTCGTGTTCGGGAACAAGGTCGTGGCCAACTACCTGACCTACGACCAGTTCAAGGCCGAAGTCGAGCAGGCGATCGCCCGCCAGAAGGCCGCCAAGGCCGCCGCAAAGAAATGACCAAGCGGATGGCGCTGGCCGTGGTGGCGCTGTGCGGGGTGCTGCTCGCCGCGTACCTCACGCTCCACCACTTCGGCATCATCGGAACGCTGGCCTGCGGCACGGGTAGCTGCGAGCAGGTGCAGACGAGCAAATGGGCCACCTTCCTCGGCATTCACGTGGCCGTGTGGGGGCTGGTGTATTACGTGCTCCTCTTCGCCGTCTCGCTGGCCGCCGCGCACGAGCGGTACACCGACGATCGCCGGTTCTCCCTCGCGCTGCTCGGCCTCACGGGATGGGGCGTGCTGTTCACGGCGTGGCTGATCTGGCTGGAGCTGTTCCGCATCCACGCGATCTGCCGCTGGTGCATGGGTTCGGCGGCGATCGTGGCGATGCTGTTCGTCATTGCGTTGCTTGACTATCGCGCGCAGACGCGCACAGTAGTAAGCGAGTAGGCGGCTCGGCGCCCTCCTCCCGGCGCCGGCCCCCGCCCGGGTCCCGAATGGCGCGGCCGCGTCCGGCCGCGCGCGAGGAGCGAGTCACATGCCATCCTACGTGCTCACCGTCAACGGCACCAAACGCACCGTGTCGGCGGACGCCGACGCGCCGCTGCTCTGGGTGCTGCGCGACAAGCTCGACCTGACCGGCGTCAAGTTCGGCTGCGGCGTGGGCGCCTGCGCGGCGTGCAGCGTCCACATCGACGGCGACTTCGCGCGCTCGTGCCAGTGGACGATCGCCGACGCCGCCGGCCACGCCGTCACCACCATCGAGGGGCTGCCGGCCTCCGACCTCGGCCGCCGCCTGCAACAGGCGTGGATCGACGAGCAGGTCCCGCAATGCGGCTACTGCCAGCCCGGGCAGCTCATGGCCGCCGCGGCGCTGCTCGCCACGACGCCGCACCCGACCGACACCGACATCGACGACGGCATGAGCGACAACATCTGCCGTTGCGCCACGTATCTGCGCATCCGGAAGGCGATTCATCGCGCCGCCGGCAACGGGGAGGGGGAGGCCAAATGAGCAACAAGACGATCAGCCGCCGGCAGTTCGTCGCCGTCTCGGGGATCACCGGCGCGGCGCTCATGCTGGGCTTCAACACGCTGGAAGCGCTCACCACGAAGGTCGCCCCCGGCCGCGCGGCGCCCGGCGGGTGGACGCCGAACCTCTGGCTCACCGTGGATCCCGACGGCACGGTGACGATCGTGTCGGCCAAGTCCGAGATGGGGCAGGGCGTGTGGACCGCGATGCCCATGATCGTGGCCGAGGAACTGGACGCGGACTGGAGCACGGTGCGGGTGGTGCGCGCGCCGACGAACGGGAAGTACCGCACGGGCACGGGCGGCAGCACGAGCACCCGGACGTCGTTCACGCCGCTGCGCCAGGCCGGCGCCACGGCGCGGGCGATGCTCGTGGCCGCGGCCGCCGCCAAGTGGGGGGTGAGCGCCTCGCAGTGCACGACCGAGCCGGGCGCGGTGGTCCACGCGGCGTCGAAGCGCCGCGCGACCTACGGCGAGCTCACGGCACTGGCCGCGCAGCAGCCGGTGCCCACGGGCGAGGTGCCGCTCAAGGACCCGAGCCGCTTCCGCATCATCGGCAAATCCACGGCGCGGCTGGACATTCCCGACAAGGTGCACGCCAAGCCGATGTTCGGCATCGACGTGCGTGTGCCGAACATGCTCGTGGCCGCCGTGGCCCGCTGTCCGGTGTTCGGCGGCGCGCTCAAGAGCGTGGACGACACCAAGGCCCGCGCGGTGACCGGCGTGCGGCAGGTGGTGAAGCTCGACGCGATCGACCGGCTGCTCCCGGCGCGCGTGTGCGTGCTGGCCGACGACACCTGGGCGGCGATGAAGGGGAAGGCGGCACTCGTGATCTCGTGGGATCCGGGCGCCAACGGCAGCTACTCCACGGCGGCGGCCAACGCCGGCTACCACGAGCGCGTGAACGACGATGCCGACGCGGGCCTCACGGCCAGCAAGGGCACGGTGCGCACGGCGGGGCCCGGGGAGAAGCTCGTGGAGGCGATCTACGAGTACCCGCTGCTGGCGCACGCGCCGATGGAGCCGATGAACTGCACGGCCGACGTGCGCGCCGACGGCATCGAGATCTGGGCGCCCTCGCAGTCGCCCGACAGCATCCGCACCGAGGTGGCGCAGCGGTTCGGCGTGAGCCCCGACGCGGTGACGGTGCACTGCACCTTCCTCGGCGGCGGGTTCGGCCGGCGGTCGCAGACCGACTTCGCCATCGAGGCGGTGCAGCTCTCCAAGGCGGCGGGGCGGCCGGTGCAGGTCATCTGGTCGCGCGAGGAGGACATCCAGAACGGCTACTACCGCGTGGACGGGATCCAGCGGCTGCGCGCCGTGCTCGACGCGAGCGGAAAGATCGTGAGCTGGGAAGACCGCGCGGTGGGCCCGTCGCTCGAGGCCTACGCCTTCCCGCAGCGCAACAACGGCGAGGGCGGAGGCCGCGGCGGGAGGGGCGGGCGGCACTTCGACGCCGCGCGGCCGCCGCAATACGACATCGCGAATTACAAGATCGACATGGTGTTCGTGCCGAGTCCGGTGCCGATCTGGTTCTGGCGCTCGGTGGCCAACTCGCAGGACGGCTACTGCAACGAGGCGTTCCTGGACGAATGCGTTCGCGCGGCGGGCAAGGACCCGGTGCAGTACCGGCTGGACATGCTGAGCAGCAATCCGCGCGGACAGGCGGTGATCCGCCTCGCCGCCGACAAGGCGGGTTGGGGCGCGCCCCTGCCCAAGGGACAGGGGCGCGGCTTCGCGTACTACGACTACGACGGCACGCTGGTGGCCCAGGTGGTGGAGGCCGAGGTGGGCGCCGACGGCAAGGTGAGGGTCAACCGCGTGGTGTGCGGCTTCGACTGCGGGCAGCTCGTGAACCCCGACACGGTGGTCGCGCAGGTGGAGAGCGCCGTGGGCTGGGCGCTGAGCGCCGCGCTCTACGGCGAGATCACGGTGAAGAACGGCGCGGTGCAGCAGAGCAACTTCACCGACTACAAGGTGGTCCGGATGAACGAGATGCCCAAGGTCGAGGTGTATCTCGCCGAGAACCACGAGGCGCCCACCGGGGTCGGCGAGCCGGGCGTGCCGGCGTTCGCGCCGGCATTGCTGGCCGCGATCCACGATGCCACCGGCGTGCGGATTCGCAGCTTGCCGATCCGGACGCCCATCGGGGCAAAGGCGGCGGCCAGCGAGTAGGACGGTAGGACAGTAGGACGGTAGGACGGTAGGACGGCCAGCATGACGAAGGGCCCGGCGGAGCCGGGCCCTTCCTTGTTCCGGGCGCTTCATCGCCGCGCGGCCGCACGGCTTTCGGGTGCGCTATTTCGTCGTTGCGCCGGTTCGTGGTTGCGTCGTCATGTCGTTGCGCGGTACTTGCCGGCGCAGTTCTTGCTGGCGCGGTGCTTGCCGGCGCTGCTCTTGCCGGCGCCGTTTAGCTTTCCAGAGACTCATATTCGTCCTTGAGCTTCGCCACCACGCCCGGGTCGGCCAGCGTCGTCGTGTCGCCCAGCGCGCGGCCCTCGGCGATGTCGCGCAGCAGGCGGCGCATGATCTTCCCGGAACGCGTCTTGGGGAGATCGGCCGAGAAGAGCACGTCGTCGGGCTTGGCGATCGCACCGATCTTCTCGCCCACGAACTCGCGCAGCTCGTCGTGCAGCGCCGGCGAGGGCTTGTGCCCCTCGCGCAGCGTCACGAACGCCGCCAGCGCCTGCCCCTTCAACTCGTGCGCCTTGCCCACCACCGCCGCTTCGGCCACGGCCGGGTGCTCGACCAGCGCCGACTCGACTTCCATCGTCCCGATGCGATGGCCGGCCACGTTGAGCACGTCGTCCACGCGGCCCAGGATCACGTAGTACCCCTCGTCGTCGAGCTTGACCCCGTCACCCGGGAAGTAGAGGTCCGGACGTCCCTCCCACTTGGAGAAGTAGGTCTCCACGTAGCGCTTGTCGTCGCCCCAGATGGTGCGGAGCATCGACGGCCAGGGGTGCGTGAGGGCGAGCAGCCCGCCGCCCACGGGGATGTTCTTCCCGGCCGAGTCGAGCATCGCCGCGGCGTAGCCGGGCAGCGGGCGCGTCGCGCTGCCGGGCTTGGTGGCCGTGAGCCCCGGCAGCGGCGAGATCACGATCGACCCCGTCTCGGTCTGCCACCAGGTGTCCACGATCGGGCAGCGCTCGTCGCCGATCACCTTGTGGTACCACATCCACGCCTCGGGGTTGATCGGCTCGCCCACCGAGCCGAGCAGCCGGAGCTGCGACAGGTCGTGCTTGGCCGGATGCTGCGCGCCCCACTTCATGAACGCGCGGATCGCCGTCGGCGCCGTGTACAGGATGGTCACGCCGTACTTCTGGCAGATCTCCCAGAAACGGTCCTTCTCCGGCCAGTCGGGCGCGCCCTCGTACATCACGCAGGTCGCGCCGTTGGAGAGCGGGCCGTAGGTGAGGTACGTGTGCCCGGTCACCCAGCCCACGTCGGCCGTGCACCAGAAGACGTCGTCCTCCTTGAGGTCGAATACCTGCTGCGTGCTCGTCGTGGCGCCCACCATGTAGCCGCCGGTGGTGTGCACGATCCCCTTCGGCTTCCCGGTCGTGCCCGACGTGTACAGGATGTAGAGCACGTCCTCGGCGTCCATCGCCTCGGGCTCGCACCACTGCGGCGCCTTCCGCATGAGGCGGTGCCACCAGTGGTCGCGCCCCTCCTTCATGTCGGCGAACGCCTCGTCGCCGCCGGCGCCGGGGCGGCGCTGCACGACGACCACGTGTTGGATGGACGGCGTCTCCTCCAGTGCCTTGTCGCAGTTCCGCTTGAGGGGCACGATGCTGCCGCGGCGATAGCCGCCGTCGGCCGTGATGAGCACCTTGCACTCGGCGTCGTTGATGCGGTCGCGCAGCGATTCGGGCGAGAAGCCGCCGAACACCACCGAGTGCGGCGCGCCGATCCGCGCGCAGGCGAGCATCGCGATCACCGCCTCGGGAATCATCGGCAGGTAGATCGCCACGCGGTCGCCGCGCTTCACGCCCAGCGATTTGAGCACGTTGGCGAACTTGTTGACCTTCACGAACAGGTCCCAGTACGTGTAGGTCCGCCGGTCGCCGGGCTCGCCCTCCCAGATGAGCGCCGCCTTGTTGCGGTTGGGACCGCGGACGTGCCGGTCCACGCAGTTCACCGAGGCGTTGAGCTTGCCGCCCACGAACCACTGGGCGTGCGGCGGCTTCCAGTCGAGCACCGTCTTCCAGGGCGCGATCCACTCGAGGCGCTTCGCCTGCTCGGCCCAGTAGGCCGGGATGTCCCTGGCGGCCTCGTCGTAGATCCCGGGATCGGACACGACGGCCGTGGCCTTGAACGAGGCGGGGGGAGGGAATTTGCGGTTTTCCTGGAGTAACGTATCGATGTCGGACATGGGATCGGCTCAAAACGGGAAGAAACGCACGCACAAGCGGCGCCGGCAAGAACTGCGCCGGCAAGCACAGCGCCGACAACCACCGCGCCGGCAAGAACGGCGCAGGCAAGTACAGCGCTGAATTCGGACGGTGTTTGATACTGCGGATTCGTTTTGCCCTCGGCAAGGTGGGGCAAGGGGGCGCCGGGAACGGTATCTTCCAAGGGCCGGGCCTTCACTCATCGATCGCACTTCCTTCTGCATGAGCGAAACGACGCGAAACGACGCTGACAAAGCGCTGCCGCTCCAGGGCGTGCGCGTCGTGGTCACGCGCGCCGCCGACAAGGCGGCGTCGCTCACCGCGCCCCTCGCCGCGCTCGGCGCCGACGTCGTCGAGGCGCCGGCCACCCGCGTCGAGCTGCTCGACACCGCGCCCGTGCTCGCCGCGCTCGCCCACCTCGACACGTACGACTGGCTCGTGTTCACCAGCCAGAACGCCGTGCGGTTCTTCTGGGAGCTGCTGGGCGAAGCGCAACGGGACGCCACGGCGCTGGATCCCCTGCGGGTCGCCGCCGTCGGGCCGTCCACCGCGGCGGCGCTCGAGGCGCTCGGCATCCGGGTCACCGTCACCCCCGAGCGGTTCGTGGCCGAGGGCCTGCTCGACGCGCTCCGCGCGCGCGACGACGTGCGCGGACGCCGCGTGCTCTATCTCGTGGCGAG
>JBJKPA010000322.1:0-9797 GCA_046706905.1 Gemmatimonadaceae bacterium | reverse complement strand
GCGTCGCCTCGTCGAAGTCGGCGAAGAGCGGAATGCGCGCGAGCACGTCGCGGGTGTCGGCGCCGGAGGCATTCATATGACTCGGCAGGGGGCCGCTCGCGGTGTGACAACAGTCACGCGGGACGCGGGAGATCCCGGCGACCGTTCGATAGCGCCGGTCGAGGCGCTCGAGAACTGAAACTACACCGCCTGACAGTTGGCAGCCATGCCAACCCAACAGGAGTGACCACATGTCGAACACGAAGAACGGCAACACGCCGAGTCGCCGCACGTTCGTCAAGGGCGTCGGGGTCGGAGCGCTCGCCGGCGTGCTCGGGGGCGTGAGCGGAGATCGGATGTGGATGGACCGGGCGGCGAAGGCGGCCGCGAGCGCGGCGCGGTCCACGGAGCAGGCAACCGGCGGGACGCAGCCATACACGCTCACGTCCAAGCGCGTGGCGGCCGACCCGCGCAACCTGCCGGCGCCGATCGGCCGCCGCGGACCCAAACGCGTGGACGTGACGCTGGAGGTGCAGGAAGTCGTGGCCGAGATCGAGCCCGGGGTCGCCTTCCGCTACTATACGTTCGGCGGGCAGGTGCCGGGACCGATGATCCGCGTGCGCCAGGGGGACACGGTGCACCTGACGCTGAGCAATCCCAGGACGAATCGTGACGTCCACAACGTGGATCTTCACGCCGTCTACGGCACCGGCGGCGGCTCGGCGGACCTGATGGTGGTGCCCGGACAGCGCGCGTCGATCGAATTCAGGGCGATGTACCCCGGCGCGTTCATCTATCACTGCGCGGTTCCGATGCTGGACTTCCACATCAGCGCCGGCATGTACGGCATGATTCTCGTGGAGCCCGAAGGCGGGCTGCCCCCGATCGACCACGAGTTCTACTTCGGGCAGAACGAGATCTATCTGCAGGGCGACGCGGGCGAGAAGGGCTTGCGGACGTTCGACGTGAACGCCATGCGGGCCGAGGACCCCGCGTACGTCGTGCTCAACGGCGAGAAGGACGCCATCACGCCGGACCGCCGGGGATCCATGAAGGTCAAACGGGACGAGCGCGTGCGGATCTTCTTCGTGTGCGGCGGGCCGAACCTGTCCAGCCATTTCCACCCGATCGGCAACGTCTGGAGCAGGGCATGGCCGGCGGGCGCGCTGGCGAACGCGCCGCAGCGTTACATCCAGACGATGGTCGTGCCGCCGGGGAGCTGCGGGGTGTTCGAACTCGAGACGCCGGTGCCCGAGACGATCAAGCTGGTGGATCACGCCCTGTCGCGCGTCGTCTGGAAGGGGATGCTGGGCATGATCGACGTGGAGGGGGCGCCGCGGCCGGACGTCTTCAATGCGAAGCCCGGAACCGGAGCCTGACCGGGGATCGTTCGCACGGCGCGCCGGGGCCCGATGAGGGAATCCGTCCGGTTTTGTCGCGGCTTCTGGTGAAGGGCCGGAAGGGCGATCCGCCGCGGGGCGGGTGCCCGACGGCCAAGCACCAGGAGGTGCCTCCATGCGCCACACTCTACGCGCCGTGGCGATCGGGCTCGCGATGCCATTCGTCCTGATCGGTTGCTCCGGGAGCCCCACCGCGCCCAACTCCGCCAACAAGGGCACCAATCCCCCACCGGCGCTCGACCTCGTGATGACGACCAACGACCCGCTGGATACGATCGCGGTCACGAGCCAGTCGGCGAACTATCCCGGGGAGGTCCGCGTGTGTCTGCTCGTCACCAGCAGCTCGGGCTGGTGGAAGGGCATCGGCCTCAACCAGACCCAGCCCACGATCCAGGGCAGCACGGCCGACGGGATCCAATGCGCCAACATGGGTCCCGGGATCGTCCATCTCACCTTCTGGAAAGCCAAGCTCTTCGGCGTCCACACGGAAGTCGGGTCGAACGTGATCGACCTGAGCGCATACGCCAACAACGTGGTGCTCTTTTCGTGGAGGTCCGACTAGGGGCGGCCGGTCCCGCCGGACGCAGGGGCCAATTCGACGGGCCACTCCGGGAAGCGTACATTGGCTTCTCATGGGGGGGACGTCGGATGGAGAGAGACCGACGGGCGACGGATGGCCGTCGCCTCTTCACGGCGGAATTCGAGCGGAAGCCGTACGTCACGAGGAGCCCGCGTTCGACGGCGATCCGCTCAGGATCCGCTCTGATTCCGGCGGGGGACCGGCGTGGTGAGGCCGATGCTCGACCCCAAGGGTGAAGGGGCGCCGCCGGGCGCACGCGACCGGCTGCTGTCTTCGGTGGCCGCGTTCGAAGGCCTGGACCTGACCCGGCTCGCGGCATCCTGCCGTACGCGGTTCCTGCGGGACGGCGAGCGTCTGCTCGGAGACGAGGGCGACGGCGACTGGCTCTATGTCGTCGCGTCCGGGTGCCTCGATCTGCGCGTGCAGGGCCCATCGGGAACGGTCGCGACGCGGGTGCTCCCCGGGGATCTCCTGAGCGACTCGTCGCTTCGTTTCCATCTCCCGAGGTCCACCTCGGCAATCGCGGCCGAGCCGACGGAGCTGACGCTGGTTCCCGTCGCCGCGCTCGATCAGGTCCTGCCGGCGAGCCCCGAGATCCGCCGGCGGATCGACACCGCCGCCTCGCAGCATCTACTGCGGCTGGAGCTGGCCGCCAACGAGATGTTCAGCGGTCTGGGCGAGGATCTGCTGGCCGACATCGCCCGGAAGTCCGACTTCGTATTCGTGAAACGCGGCGAGATCGTGATCCGCGAAGGCGATGCGTCGGACGGGATCTACCTGGTGGTGTCCGGGAGCCTCGAAGTATTCCGGACCCAGGCCGACGGCACCCTGCAATCGTTCGACCTGCTTCGCGAGGGCGCCTCGGTGGGCGAGATGGCGTCCCTCCTCGACGCTCCGCGCTCGACCAGTGTTCGCGCGTGGCGCGACGCCCTGCTGATTCGCGTGCCCGACAGCTGCATGCAGGAGGTATTCCAGCGGTATCCGCAGGTCACGCTGAAGCTCGCGCGAACCCTGGGGGAGCGGCTCGCACGCACGACGGCCGCGGAGCGCCCGGGAGTCCGGGTCAAGACGATCGCCGTGGTCCGGTGGTGCCGCGAGCCGTATTTCTCCGGTTTCGCCAGGGCGTTCGCGCTCGCCTTCGAGACGGCGGGTCATGGCTCGGCGCTGCTGACCGCCGCCGATCCCGATGCTCCGGCCGGCGACGGCGATGCCGCCGACCGATACGCCGCGTGGCTCGCCGCAAAGGAAGCGGCGCATGCGTACGTCATCTGCCGGTGCGACGACCCGTCATCGTCGTGGAGCGCGAGCAGCATTCGACGAGCCGACCTGGTGGTGGTCGTCGCGATGCTCGGCGACGCGGGGCCCTCGGGGGAATCCGCGATCGTGGAATCGGCGCGGTCGCACGGCGCGCGCGTGGAGCTGGTGTTGTTGCGAGACGCGTCCGACGCGATCGGCGGAACGGCCGCCTGGCTGGAGGCCGTGCGTCCCGCCGCCCACCATCACGTGCGCCACGACGGTCCGGGCGACTGCGCGCGCGTGGTCCGGCGGATCACGGGGACGTCCCGCGGGGTCATCCTCGGCGGAGGCGGAGCCCGTGGACTCGCCCATATCGGTGTATTGAAGGCCCTCGACGACGCGGCAGTGCCCATCGACGCATTGGGCGGGACCAGCATGGGCGCGGTGATCGCGGGCCTCTACGCGTCCGGACTGCGCCACGACGAGATCCTCGCGGCGTGCCGCCGGAACTACGTCCAGCGCCACGAGTCGGACCTCACGGTTCCGTTCGTGTCCCTGCGCAGCGGGGGTGCGTCGTTTCGGGGCCTCCATCGCATGTTCGGAGAGCGGCGCCTGGAGGATCTTCCGCTGTCCTGCTTCTTCGTGTCGTGCGACCTCACGCGCGCCGAGACGGTGACGCACGACCGCGGATCGGTGGCCATGTGGGCGCGCGTGAGCAGTTCGGTGCCCGGTCTGCTGCCGCCGGTCGCGCACGACGGCAGGCTGCTGGTGGACGGCGGCCTGCTGGACAACCTGCCGGTCTCGACGATGCGGGCGCGGTGCGGCGGCTACGTGATCGCGTCCGACGTCAGCGTGGCCCGGGATCTGCCGGTGCCGCGCGAGCTGGAGATGCGACCATCGTGGTCCGGGGTGGGCCAGATCGTCCGGAAGCTCACGCACCGCCCGCGGCTGCCGCACATCATCCATCTGCTGATGCGGAGCGCCGAGATCAGCAGCGTTCGCGACTCGAAGCTGGCGGGCAGCCCCGCGGACCTGTACCTGCACCCGCCGCTCGACTCGGTGAGCATGACCGACTTCCACCGGTTCGATCAGATCGTGCAGGCCGGATACGACCACGCGTCCGAGCGCCTGCGCGAGTGGCGGGAGGCACCGGTGCCCGCCGCCGGTGGGAGGTGACGCCGTGAACGCGAAGGAGACGGGACGACGGGAGATCCCGTATCGCGACTCGGACGTCGCCATCATCGGCATCGGCTGCCGATTTCCCGGCGGCGCGCACGGTCCGGAGCGGTTCTGGGAGCTGCTCGCGAACGGCGTCGACGCGATTACCGAAGCGCCGGCGTCACGGCCGGGCTTCCGCGACCTGTTCGACCCCGACCCGCGCAAGCCGGGGCGGCTCTACTCGCGGTGGGGCGGCTTCCTCGAGGGAGTGGAGGAGTTCGACGCGGCTTTCTTCGGCATCTCGCCCCGCGAGGCCATCCACATCGATCCGCAACACCGCCTGCTGCTCGAGGCGGTCTGGGAAGCGTGCGAGGACGCCGGACTCCCGCCGACCCGGCTCGCGGCAACGGCCACCGGCGTCTTCGTCGGGATCTCGACGCACGATTACGGCGACATGCAGACGTATCCCGGCAACCGCGCGGCGATCGACCTCTATACCAACAGCGGAACCGCCACCAGCATCGCCGCCAATCGCATCTCGTACCTCTACGACCTTCGCGGCCCCAGCTTGACGGTGGACACCGCGTGCTCATCGGCGCTCACGGCCGTGCACCTCGCCTGCCAGAGTCTGCGCAGCGGGGAGTGCAACCTCGCGATCGCCGGCGGCGTGCAGATGCTGCTGGCGCCGGAGTTGACGATCGGGTTCAGCAAGGCCTCGATGCTCTCGCCCGACGGGCGCAGCAAGGCGTTCGACGACGAGGCGAACGGATACGTACGGGGCGAGGGGTCGGGGGTCGTTCTGCTCAAGCCGCTGCGCGAGGCGATGGCGGATGGCGATTCCATCTACGCCGTGATCCGCGCGACGGCGGTCAACGAGGACGGGCGCACGTCGGGGATGACGGTGCCGAGTCCCGCGGCGCAGCGGTCCATGCTGGAAACCGCGCTTGCGCGAGCGGGGGTGCAGCCGGCGGACATCCAGTATGTGGAGGCGCACGGGCCGGGGACTTCGGTGGGCGATCCGATCGAGGCGGCCGCGATCGGCGCCGCCCTGTGTTCGGACAGGCAGCCCGACGACGCCTGCGCGATCGGATCGGTGAAGACGAACATGGGCCACCTCGAAGCCGCGTCGGGGATCGCCGGTCTCATCAAGGTCGCGCTGGCGCTGAAGCACCGTCGGCTTCCACCGTCGCTGCATTTCCGCACGCCCAATCACGCGATCGATTTCGCGCGGCTGCGCCTCCGCGTGGTCACCGGCCTGCAGGCATGGCCGCGGCCGGACCGGCCGTTGCTCGCCGGGGTGAACGCGTTCGGCTTCGGCGGCGCGAATGCGCACGCGATTCTGCAGGAAGCTCCGCCGGCGCCGGCGGACGATGCCACGGCGGACGACGGGACCGCCGCGCACCTGCTGGTCGTCTCGGCGCGCTCGGCCGAGGCGTTGCGGTCGCAGGCCGAGTCGTACGCGGTGTGGCTGGACGGCCCGGACGGTGCGGCCGTCGCGGACGTCTGTCATACGGCCGCGGAGCGCCGGGCGCATCACGATCACCGGCTCGCGGTCGTCGGGCGCACGACGTCCGAGCTGAGGGAAGGACTCGTCTCGTTCGTCGCCGGGGAGTCCACGGTCAACATCGCGACGGGGAGGGCGGCGGCCGCGCCACCGAAGTTGTGCTTCGTCTATTCGGGCATGGGCCCGCAGTGGTGGGGCATGGGCCGGCAGCTGCGCGCGCAGGAGCCGGTGTTCCGCGATGCCATCGCGCGCTGCGACGCCGCGATGCGTCCGTACGCCACCTGGTCACTGTTCGAGGAGTGGTCGAAGGGCGAGGTGGAGTCGCGCCTCGCCGCGCCGGAGTACGCCCAGCTCACCAACTTCGCCATGCAGTACGCGCTCACCGAACTGTGGGCGAGCTGGGGGATCGCGCCGGACGCCGTGATCGGACACTCGGGGGGCGCGATGGCCGCGGCGCACGTCGCGGGCGTCCATGACCTCGAGGATTCCGTCCGTCTCTGTTATCACCGCAGCCGGCTGCAGGGGCGTTCGAGCAATGCGGGCGGGATGCTCGCCGTCGGCGCCCCCTTCGCCGAGATCGCGAGCGTCGTGGAGGGCGGCGGCCGCAAGGTGGCGCTGGCCGCCGTGAACGGACCGGCGACGATCACGCTGTCCGGCGATCCGGAGACGCTCGAGCGGATCAGCGTCGTGCTGCAGGAGCGGCAGATCTTCACGCGCATGCTGCCGGTGGGCATCGCGTACCACAGTCCCGCGATGGACGGCATCAGGGACGAGTTCCTCGCTTCGATGCGAGGGCTGCGCGGCACGGCGGCACGGCTGCGTCTGGTTTCCGACACCACGGGCGCATGGGCCGACGGGACGGAGTTCGACGCCGGCTACTGGTGGACCGCCATCCGCGAACCCGTGCTGTTTCACGACGGACTCCGGCAGATCATGGCGGAGGGCATTCGCCACTTCGTGGAGATCGCGCCGCACCCGGTGCTCTCGCCGGCGGTGGCGGAATGCCTGCGGCACGAGAACGTCCCGGGAACGGTCGTGCCCTCCGTGCGGCGGCGGGAAGACGAACGGGAAGTCATGCTGCGGTCTCTCGGATCGCTGTACGGCCTGGGTTGCGCGCCGAACTGGCCGGCCGTCGAGCGGCGCCGCGGGCGGCTCGTGTCGCTCCCGACCTACCGCTGGCAGAAGGAGCGTCTCTGGTTCGAGCCGCCGGCAAGTCCGGCATACAACGGCTACCCGGCGCAGCGCAGCCCCGACGACCACCCGCTGCTCGGCGCGCGCATGCCGTCGGCGCGGCCGACGTGGCAGGGCCGCATCGCCGATGCCGAGCGCGGCTGGCTGCGAGATCACGTCGTGCAGGGCGCCGCCGTCCTTCCCGGCGCCGCGTACGTCGAGCTGGCGTTCGCCGCCCGGAAGGTCCTCGACCCACAGGGCGGCATCGTGCTGCGGAACGTCGAGCTGCTCAAGCCCATGCAGCTGCCGGAGTCGGGCGCCGACGTTCAGGTGTCGCTCGATTCGGATGGGCGCGGGTTCGAGATCTTCTCCATGCCGGGCGGCGATCCGGCGTCCTGGGTCCGTCATGCGCGGGGCACCGCCGCTCCCTGGAACGGCGGGGGGACCCCCGTCCCGGATATGGACGTGCTCTCGCGGCAATGCGACCAGCACGTGGATCGCGACGCGTTCTATGCCCGGGCGGCGGCGCGCGGTCTCGCGTACGGTCCGGCGTTCCGCGGCATCCAGCGCATCGCAACGACGCATCACCGCGCGATCGGAGACCTCGAGGTCCCCGACCTGCACGACGCCGACCGCTATCACATCCATCCGGCCCTCCTCGACGCCGCGTTCCAACTTCTCGTGGCCGCCGCGGAAACCGACGAAACGCTGCGCGACGATCCGCGCCTGTTTCTGCCGACACACATTCGGGAAGCCAGGCTCCACGCCGATGCGGGGCGCGGGGCGCGGGCGAGTGCGTCCATCACCGAGGTCACCGACGCGTACGTCACCGGCGACGTGTGCGTCCGGGACGCCGAAGGACGGGTCTGCGTGGAGGTACGCGGCCTGCGCGCTCAGCTGGTCGGAGCTGCCGGCTCGCACCGTCGCGACAGGCTCGACGAGTTCCTCTACGAGTACCGCTGGGAGCCGAAACGGCGCCGGGTGACACCGGGTCCGGATCCGTTGCCGTGTTCGCTCGTGTCGGGATCGCTCCGGCCCGCAACGCTCGGTGCATTGAACGACCGCGCCGCCGCGCTCGCGCGCGAGACCGGCTGGCACACGTACTACACGGAAGTCGAGGAGCGTCTGAACGACCTGGCCGCGGCTCACGCGGCCCGGGCGCTGGAGGCGCTGGGGTTCGACTTCGCCGCCGACTCCCGCGTTTCGGTCGAATCGCTGAGCGGACCCAAGCCCGGCACGTGGCGGAACGCCCTTGCCAGGCAGCTCTGCCGGCTGCTCGCTCGCGCCGGCGTGTTGACCCCCGACGGCGACTCGTGGCGGGCCACCGGGAAAGAGACGGCCGACCCCGACCGGCTCGCCGCCGACATTCTGGCCGCCCATCCCCGCCACGCGCTCGACGTGGAGCTGCTGTCGCGCTGCGGCCCGCGGTTGTCCGAGGTCGTCTCCGGCAAGCTGGACGGCAAGGACGTGCTGTTCACGTCCGAGGGGTACGCATTCCTGGAGTCGTTCTACCGCGACTCGCCGGCATCCGCGTTCTACAATGCGTTGACCGCCGACGTGCTGTCCGGACTGCAGGCGGAGCGTCCGGCCACGCGGCCGCTGTACGTGCTCGAAGTGGGTGCCGGCACGGGGGGCACCACGGCCCATCTGCTGCCCAAGCTCTCGGGAGCGGTGCGATACGTGTTCAGCGACGTGTCGCATGCGTTCCTGGAGCGGGCCGAAGCCCACTTCGCCGACCAGCCGTTCCTGGGCACGCAGATCTTCGATCTGGCGCGGGAGCCGGCCGCCCAGGGAATTCCTCCGCACGCGTTCGACGTCGTGATCGCCGCCAACGCGGTGCATGCGGCGCCGCGCCTGCGGCCGGCGCTCGATCATCTGCGCACGCTGCTCGCGCCCGGCGGCGTTCTCCTGCTGCTGGAGATCACGAGCCATCCCTGGTGGCTGGACATCGCGTTCGGATTGATGGACGCCTGGTGGGACTTCGAGGACCGCGACGTGCGCGCCGATCATCCGCTGCTCCGCGGCGAGCAATGGCGGTCCCTGCTCTCGGCGAGCGGATTCGCGTCCCCCACCGTGATCGCCGACCGCCGCGACGGCGAACCCGCGCAGTCGATCATCGTCGCTCGTGCGCCCGCAGCCGGGATCGAAGCCGCCCAGCGCGAGGCGTCGCCGCGTTGGCTGATCTTCGCGGACCACCGCGGCGTCGGAGAGCGGCTCGCGAGTACGTTCCACGCGATGGGCCAGGAGGCGACGATGGTCCGCGCGGGAGACCGATTCACGAAGTCGGATGCCAAGGGGTTCAGCGTACGCCCCGACGCGGCGGACGATTTCCGCCTGCTGGCGCAGGAGCTCGGAGAGGATCTCTCGCGCTGCGCGGGCGTGATTCACCTCTGGTCGCTCGACCTCGAGCCCGGTGCCGGCGGAGACGACGACTTCGCGCGGATGCAGGACCTCGGGTCCGGCAGCCTGACGTACATCCTGCAGCAGCTCGCGCCCGCGCTGCCCGGCGACGCCACGCTGGCACTCGTCACCGGCGGCGCTCAGCCGCCCGAAGCACGCCTCGCTCCAGCGCTGGACCAGGCGCCGCTCTGGGGGTACGGCCGCGTCATTCTGAAGGAGGTGCCGTCGCTCCGGTGCCGCATGGTGGATCTCGGCCCCGCGTGCGAACCCGACGAGGTCCTGCGGCTGGCGGAGGAGATCGTGTCCGACGATCCCGACGGCCCCGAGGAGGAGATCGCCCTGCGCGGCGACGAGCGCTTCGTGCACCGGC
>JBJKPA010000321.1:0-7286 GCA_046706905.1 Gemmatimonadaceae bacterium | reverse complement strand
CTTCGGATCCCACGTGGATTCCGTGCCGAACGGCGGCGACTTCGACGGGCCGCTGGGCACGCTCGCCGCGATCGAGGCGGCGCAGACGCTGGCCGACCGCGGCGTCGCCGCCCGCCACGCGCTCGAGGCCGTGGTGTGGTCGAACGAGGAGGGCGGCCTCTACGGCAGCCGCGCCGTGAGCGGGCAGCTCCCGGCGTCGGAGCTGCACAACGTCTCGGCGAACGGCGTGACGATCGCCGACGGGATCCGCGCCCTGGGCGGCGACCCCGACCGGCTCGCCGACGCCCGGCGCGCCCCGGGGAGCATCGCCGGCTATCTGGAGCTGCACATCGAGCAGGGACGTCTGCTCGAGAGCGCCGCCGTGGACATCGGCGTCGTGCTCGGCATCGTGGCGATCCACCAGTGGGAGGTCACGATCGCGGGGGTGACCAACCATTCGGGCACGACCCCCATGGCCGGGCGGCACGACGCGCTGCTCGCCGCGGCGCGGTTCGTCGAACTGGTGCACCGCGTGGTGACGGGGGAGCCGGGCGCGCAGGTGGGCACGGTGGGGCGTCTCGAGGTCAGCCCGGGCGCGCCGAACGCCATCGCCGGCCGGGTGACCTGCTCGCTCGAGCTTCGCGACATGGACGCGGCGCTGCTCGGCGGCTTGTTCCACCGCATCGAACGCGAGGCGCACGGGATCGGCGAGGCGACCGGCACGACGTTCGCGTTCGCTCCGGTCATGGCGAGCGTTTCGGCGCCGAGCGATCCGCGGCTCCGCCGGGCGATCGCCGAGGCGGCGCGGGAGCTGGGCTGCTCCACCCTGGAGATGCCGAGCGGCGCCGGACACGATGCGCAGTGCCTGGCGCCGCTCGGTCCGATCGGGATGATCTTCGTGCCGAGCGTGGGCGGGGTGAGTCACTCGCCGGCCGAACGGTCCACGCCGGAGGCCGTCCGGAACGGCGCGAACGTCCTGCTGAACGCCCTGATGGAGGCCGACCGGCTGCTCCCGTGAGCCCGTGAGGTATTGCGGGGCGGCGTGCGGCGGGGAAGATTTGGCGCCCACGCCCGCAAAGCGCCGTCCGTACCCACCTCAGCCCGCATCCGCCATGACCAGCCGCGCCCTCGCCCTGATCGTCGTCCTGCCTGCCGCCCTCTCGTTGCTGGGATGCGGAGGTTCCCGCAGCACCCCCGCGGCCTCAGCGCCCGCGCCCTCCAACGGCCTGCCGGCGGACGTGACGCCGGCGATGGTCGCGGCGGGCGACTCGCTGTTCAACGCGCCGCGGAGCTGCAACGGCTGTCACGGCAAGGGTGGGGTGAACGGGCGGAACGGCCCGAATCTCACGACGGGCAAGTACGAGCACATCGACGGGAGCTACGCGTCCATCGTGCACATCGTCACGGTCGGGATTCCCCGGGATTCGATCAAGCATCCGGAGCATCGGTTTCCGATGCGGCCGCGGGGAGGGCATGATTACACGGATGAGCAAATTCGGAATCTTGCGGCGTATGTGTGGACGCTCGGGCATCACGGATAGGTAGGGGCGCAAGCACAAACGACGCCGGCAAGAACCGCGCCGGCAAGCACGGCGCCTGCAAGAGGAGCGCGAACAAAGACAGCGCCGGCAACAACAGCGCTGAAATCGGAACGGGAGTCACCCGCGGGTTACTGCGGTTCCGATTTCAGCGCTGTCCTTGCTGGCGCGCTTCTTGTCTGCGCTGGTTTTGGCAGCGCCGTTCTTGTCGGCGCGGACCTTGCCGGCGCTTCTTGTGCTCTCGTACTTCAGTAGTTCAACGTTCCGTCACATACCACGATGCTGGACCCGCCCACCCGGACCGCGGTAATGGCCCCGGCCTCCTTTGCCGTCTCGATTTCGAGAATACTCGGCCGCCCCATCTCGAACCCCTGCTCGACCACCCACTTCAACACGCCATCCCGGCGACGGTCGCGCATCCCCAGATACCCGCCCAGCGCCGCGCAGGCGCTGCCCGTGGCGGGATCTTCGAGCACATTGAGCCCCGGCGCGAACATTCGGGCGCGCACGTCCGAGCCCTTTCGCTCGGGGTCGAACGCGAACACGAACAGCTCGCGCGTCGGATAGCCGGTCAGCACGCGCTCCCAGACGTCCATCCGGACCCGGGCGCGCCGCACGGCGGCGCGATCGGTCACCGGCACGAACAGGAACGGCAGGCCCGCCGAGACGGCCTCGGGCGCGTACTCGTTCTGCAGGATGTCGCCGGCGTGGAGCGAGAGCACCTCGGCCAGCGCACCGGCCGCGGGCGGCGGCGGCAGCACTTCGGGTAGCTTCGCCGCCGTGAGCTGCGCGAACACGGGGCGGCCACCCTTCTCCCGAATCGTCACCGGCACCGGACCCACGCCCTCCTCGAATACGATCCGCGTCTCCGGCCCGTCGAGCATCACCTCGCCCAGGTGCGCCAGCACGTGCGCCGTGCCCACGGTGGGATGCCCCGCGAAGGGCATCTCCCGCTCGGGCGTGAAGATCCGCACGCGCCGCGTGTGCCGCGGGTCCTCCGGCGGCAGCACGAACGTCGTCTCCGAGTAGTTGAACTCCTTCGTGATGTCGAGCATCAGCTCGCTCGGGATGTCGCGCGCGTCGGGAAACACGGCGAGCTGGTTGCCGCCGAAGCGGCGGTCGGTGAAGACGTCGACGGTGACGTATCGGGCCGGGGGCATGGAGAGTGAGTCGGTGAGTTGGTAAGTCGGTGAGTCGGTGGGACTACGCGATACTACGGGATTTCACCGCGGAGGATCGTCGCCAGCTTCGCGCTGTCGATGTTGCCGCCGGATATTACGCAAACCACGCGCTTGGCGCCCACGTCATGGGCCAGCGCCGCCGCCACGCTCGACGCGCCGGCCCCTTCGGCCACCACCCGTGCGCGCTCGGCCAGCAGCCGCACCGCGTCGGCGATCTGGCGCACCGACACGACCAGCGAGCCGGCCAGCACCTCCCGCGCCAGCGGCCAGATCTGGTCCAGTACCCCCTTCCCGCCTATGCCGTCGATGAACGTCGGCGTGTACTCCACCGCCACCGGACGCCCGGCGGCCAGCGACGCCGAGAAGGGCGCCGCCGTCTCGACCTCGCAGGCGAAGATGCGCGTGCCCGGCTTCACGGCGTGCACGGCGCAGGCGATCCCCGACGACAGCCCGCCGCTGCCGTACGGCACCAGCACCGCGTCCACGTCGGGAAGATCCTCCACGATCTCGAGCCCGATCGTGGCGTTGCCGGCGACCACGTTCGGGTCGGCGCCGGGGTGGATGAAGGTCCCGGCCTCCCCGGGGACGCCGAACTCGATCAGCGCCCGCCACCAGTCGGCGAAGGGGACGCGGACCACGGTCGCTCCCAGCCGCTCGATGGCGTCCAGTTTGGTCTGCGGCACGTGGTCGGGGGCGATCACCCGACAGGGCACGCCCAGCTCCCGCGCCGCCCACGCCACTCCCTGGGCCATGTTCCCGGCGCTCGCCGTGTAGACGCCCCGGGCCAGCCGATCGGGGTGCAACATCCGCATGGCGTTCAGGGCCCCACGAATCTTGAACGACCCGATGGGCTGCAGGTTCTCGAGCTTGAGGTAGATTTGGGCGCTCGTGCCCGCGTGAAGGCGCACGAGCGGCGTCCGAACGGCGGTTCCCGCGATGCGATCGCGCGCCGCGCGGACGGCGTCCAGGGGTAAGGGGGCGAGGGGCGGGGGCGAGGGCGGCGGCGGATGGTCCAGCGGGCGCTCCGGTTGGAGGTGAGACGAAGGTAAACGTTCTGTGATTTCGGGCGTGGGACTCAACAAACGCCCCCCGGAACGTGTACTAAATAGAGAGACCGGCGGGCGCCTCGGCCACCCGGCTGCCCGCCAGGTCGTTCCCTCCCCGATGTCTACCGCGCTGCAGGCGCTGTTCGCGTTTCTCTTCAAGTACCGTCCGTCGGTCTTCCAGCAGGGCGACCTCGCCTTCGGCGCGCCCGTGTCGGTCGTCGTGCTGGTGCTCGTCGCGCTGGCGCTCGGCCTGCCGGCGCTGATCAGCTACCGCCGCGCCCGCGGCCGGGCCACGGGACGCGACCGATGGGTCCTGCTCGCGCTCCGCACCGCGGCGCTGCTGGTTCTCGTGGCCTGCCTCTTCCGCCCCATGCTGCTCCTCTCGGCGGCCGTGCCGCAGCGCAACTTCGTGGGAGTGCTCATTGACGATTCGCGCAGCATGCAGATCGCCGACCGCGACGGCAAACCGCGCGACGACTTCGTGAAGCAGCAGGTCGCCGATCCGAACGGCGCGCTGATCCGCGCGTTGCGCGCGCGCTTCCAGGTGCGGCTGTTCCGCTTCGGCTCGACCACGCAGCGCCTGGACAGCGCCGGCGGCCTGACCTACGACGAGCGCGAGACGCGCCTGGCCGACGGGATCGAGAGCGCGCGGCACGAGCTGGAGTCGGTGCCGCTCTCGGGGCTGGTCGTGCTCAGCGACGGCGCCGACAACTCGCGCACGCCCTTCGCCAACGAGCTGCTGCAGCTCCGCGCCCGCTCGGTGCCGGTGTTCACGGTCGGGCTGGGCGCCGAGCAGTTCACGCGCGACGTCGAGATCGAGCGCGTGGAGACGCCGCGGTCGGTGCTCGACAACAGCACACTGGTGGCCGACGTGCTCGTGCGGCAGCACGGCTACGGCGGGCGCACCGTGCCGCTCACGGTCGAGGACGGGGGACGCGTGATCGCGCAGACCGAGGTCACGCTCCCCGCCGACGGCGACGTGGCACCCGTGCCCGTGCACGCGCTGATGAGCACGCCGGGGCCGCGCGTGCTCACCTTCCGGATTCCCGTGCAGCCGGGCGAGCAGGTCACGCAGAACAACGCGCGCACGGCCCTGGTCACCGTGCGCTCGGCGCGGCAGAAGATCCTCTACGTCGAGGGCGCGCCGCGCTACGAGGTGCGGTTCATCCGCGCCGCGGTGGAGGCCGACTCCAACCTCCAGCTCGTCGTGCTGCAACGCACGGCGCCCAACAAGTTCCTGCGGCTGAACGTGGATGGGCCCACCGACCTCGCCGGCGGCTTTCCCACCCGGCGCGCCGACCTGTACCGCTACCGCGCCATCGTGCTGGGGAGCATCGAGGCGAGCTTCTTCTCGCGCGATCAGCTCCAGATGCTCGCCGACTTCGTGAACGTGCGCGGCGGCGGGCTGCTCTTCCTGGGCGGGCGCCGCGCGTTCGCCGAGGGCGGCTACGCCGGCACGCCGCTCTCCGATGTGATGCCCGTCGTGGTGAGCGGGCCCGCGGTGCCCGACACGATGACCTTCTTCGCCGATCTCGAGCCCCGCCTCACGCCGGCCGGACGCACCGACCCGATCACCGAGATCGAGCCTACCGACTCGGCGTCGCTCGCGCGGTGGACCACGCTCCCCATCGTGACGTCGGTGAACCTCATCCGCGGCGTGAAGCCGGGCGCGGTGACGCTGGTGGACGGCGTTGTGCCGGCCGGCGGGCGCGCCGGCCTGCCGGGCCAGACGATGAGCAACTACACGCAGCCGATCCTCGTGTATCAGCACTACGGACGCGGGGTGGCGTACGCCCTCCCGATCCAGGATTCCTGGCAGTGGCAGATGGATCCCGACTCGCCGGTGAGCGACCTCGCGTTCACCACCTTCTGGCGCCAGCTCCTGCGCCAGCTCACGTCGGACGTGCCCCACCGGGTGACCGTGGCCGCGTCGGCCGACCAGGTGAATCCCGGCGAACCGGTGACGCTCACCGCCGACGTCGTGGACAGCTCGTATCTGAACGTGAATGACGCGCAGGTGGTGGCGCACGTGACCGAGCCCAGCGGCGCGGTGCGCGACGTGCCGCTGGACTGGACGGTGAACCAGGACGGCCAGTACCGCGGCACCTTCACCCCCGATGAACAGGGCATCCTGCGCATCCGCGTGGACGCCGACCGCGGAGGAGCCGCCGCGGCCGAGGATACGACCTACGTGCGCGTGGCCGACCTCAACAGCGAGTTCGTGAACGCCGAGATGCGCGCCGACCTCCTGCGCCGGGTCGCCGACGAGACGGGCGGCCGGTTCTACACCCCCGCCGACGTGCAATCGCTCCCCGCGGACCTCGCGATGAGCAAGCACGGCGTGACGGTGGTGAACCAGCTCGACCTCTGGGACATGCCGGTCATCTTCCTCCTCCTGCTCGGCCTCGTGTCGGCCGAGTGGATGTACCGCCGCGCGCGGGGGCTCGCATGAAGGTGCGCACCCTCGCCCTGGCCCTCGGTTTGGCGCTCGCGGCGCGCAGCGCGGCCGCGCAGACGCAGGTGCTGATCGTGACCGGACTCGGCGGCGAGCCCGTCTACAGCGCTCAGTTCGCGAGCGAGGCCACGCGGCTGGCCGGCGCGCTGCACGCGAAGTACGGGATCGCCGACAGCGACATCGTCTGGCTGGGCGAGCAGGCCGCCAACAAGGAGCCGCACTATGGCGGCCGCTCGACCTCGACCGACATCGAACAGGTCATGCGCCGCATGCAGGCCCGTGCCCACCCCGGGGCCGAGTTCGTGCTCGTGCTCATCGGCCACGGCAGCGGGCAGGAGCGGGAGACGAAGATCAGCCTCCCGGGCCCGGATCTCACGGCAGCCGACTTCGAGCGCCTGCTCGCGCCCTTCGACAGGCAGCGCGTGGCGGTGCTCGACCTGACGAGCGCCAGCGGCGACGCGCTGTCCGTGCTCTCGGCGCCCAACCGCGTCGTGATCACCGCCACGAAGAGCGCGTACGAGCGCAACGAGACGCACTTCGGCGGCTACTTCGTGGACGCGCTCACCGGGACCGGCGCCGACGTGGACAAGGACGGGCGCGTGTCGTTGCTCGAGGCGTTCCAGTACGCCGCGCGCGAGACGGCCCGGTACTACTCCGACGCCAACGCGCTGCAGACCGAGCACGCGCAGCTCGACGACAACGGCGACGGCAAGGGCACCGAGCATCCCTCGGCCAACGGCGGCGACGGCACACTGGCCGCTCGCTTCTTCCTCTAGGGGGGCGCTATCGCCACGCGCGTGGCGGCCAACGACCCCAAGCTCGCCGCGCTCTACGCGCAGCGGTTCGCCCTCACCGACTCGGTCCAGGCGCTCAAGGCGCGCAAGGCGAAGATGACGACGGACGCGTACATGGCCGAGTTGCAGCGGCTGCTCGTCGCCCTGGCGCGCACGGGGCACGCGATCCGGGCCATCGAGGGACCGGGCGCGGGAGGAAAGCCATGAGGCGCCGCCTGCCGTTCGTGGCGCTCGTGCTGGGCGCGCTGGTTCCCGCGGGCGCCGCCGCCCAGTCGGTGGCCGCCGCGCGGGAC